>CAMYMX010000294.1 GCA_947259605.1 uncultured Polyangiaceae bacterium
GCGCTTCGCGAAGCCGTGCCTTGGTCACCGACTGTTCGCCGTACGTTGCACGGACCCGGTCGAGCGCGCGATGTGCGGCTCTCATGTCGCGACGGGGTTGATGACCGGGGAGCGCAACTTGTTCCGCCGGTGCGCGCACCGTTTTTGCAAAGACTTCCACTTCTTCGACGGCGCCTTGCAAGCTTTGCTCTCCGAGTCGAAGACGAATGAGCTCGAGCAACAACATCAGATCCAAGGTCGGCGAGGCCGGCTCGATTTGCTCGTGATGCAGGGGTGCACGCTCCAAATGAAGTGAAAGCTCGAGAGCTTGGATGGATTCTCCGCGTGCACGCACCTGATGCAGCAAGGAGTGCAAGGCGCCTTTGATTGCAAACAGCAGACGGGTTTGATCTTTGTCGGGTGGATCGACTTGAAAAGAGATGCGGGCTGGCTCGTCGAAGACCTGTGGCTGAATAGGCAGCTGCATGTCGTCGGCAAACGAGTCGTGAAATGCACTTGCACGCGCACCGAAACGGCTCAGCAGCTCTCCGGCAGGCACGGCGAGAAAATCGCCGAGCGTTTCGATGCCTAATGCCCTTAGGCTTTCGCAGAGCTCCCCGGGCAAATCGAATTCACGCAGCGCGGTTCTGTTAGAACGTTCGCGCTCTTCGTCGGTGCTTTTCGAGATGCAGACCCCGCCCTGCGCCATCGCGACCGCGAGCGCCCGCTGGCGATGAAAGCCTACCGTCACCGAGTTGCACCAGTGCCGGGCCCGCAAATATCGATGAATCGAGCTCGCCCAGTTGTGATAGCCGCCATAAAGTCGCCGAAGCCCTTCGGGATCGAGCTGAAACGCGCCGGCCTGATCCAGCGCTTCGACCCGAGGCGAGAAGGTTTGAAGTGCTCCGATCAGCTCGCGGCTGACCTCCGAGACTTCCTCGGCCAAGACGACGGCGGTGTGCAGATTCGGCAGGAGATCACGCGCGACGGTTTGACGCATGCCGATGCGAAGGCGGCTTTTCTTTGCAAGCGCGTTTAGGTGTGTGATGCGGCCATTCGGGCCTTCGTCATCGACGACGGCAACAGGCGCAGCGCTCCAATTTGGCTTTTTACGCAACAGAATTTGCAATGGCAGCATCGGCAAAAGAACGCAGCTCACTCGCTTCATGAACTGCCTCGCAAACCGGACGGAGCGACTGGGTTGATCGATGAAAGCTCGGCGGCGATTCCGACTTTGTCTTTGAGAACATGTGTGTGAACTTCAAAACGATCGGCGTGAAGAGGGCCGCGTTGAGGTTCGACGCGTAAGCCAACCAAAGGACCCGAAGAAGGGTCTTCGCATGCATTCGAAGTGAGCAAGAGAATGCGTCCGTGGTACTGACGCAAGAGGCCTTGAAGACGACCTTGCCAGTTGACCGAAGAGCCCGGCGGGAGCGCATCGCTGAGGTCGATGACCGTCAAACCAAACGCGCCGGAACGCGCAAGCCACTCGGCAGCGCGAACCAATGCGAACGGCCCTGCATGACGCGGCACGTGAATTACGATGAACGAATCGAGGTCGACTCCTGCCGCGTCGAGGTCGGGAGGAAACAAGGCGCCGTCTTTGGGCTGTACCCAGGCGACCAGCTCGGCCCGCGCCTGCGCTTGGATCACGCAGGATACGGCTGTCGTCGTCCGCGCACAGGCATGCCGCCCCGAAACCTCGACCAGCCGCCCCTGAGGCAGGAGCTCCGAGAGCGGCAAAGCTTTGGCTCGAACATGCCGAGCCTCGAAATCGATGACAGTCCCCAAAGCCATGGGACCACCCAGTATACTGAACAAAAGACCAGTGACAAGAGGGACACTCTCCCCCCTTTCAACTCCCCGAAAACAAAAGGAAAATAAGAGAAAGATCGCAATCAATTGTTGCGATCTTTGCCGGGGGAGCTGCGTGATTTCAGGTGCTTAGGGGGGTAGAGAGTGTCCCTGGTCGTAGAGGTGGAGGATGCCGGTGGCGAGTCCTCGGAGGAAGGACATGGCCATGGTGAAGTGGTCCTCCAGGACCTCGAGGAGGAGCTCCAAATCGATGCGGAAGGCGACCAGGTCTTCGGCGACTTCGGCTCGGAACCAGCGGCGCTCGTCGGCCATGGCGTCGATGGCGCCTACGGAGCCGCCGGGACCCAATTGAAAGTGCTGATCCGGATCTGTCGCGCGGCAGTCCACGATGCCGCGGAGCGGAATCAGAAAATAGTTGCTTCGATCGCCGATGTTCCAGAGAACCTCGCCTTTGGGAAGGTGAACCTCTTGCACGTCGCGTGCGAGGTCGGCGATTGCGTCGATCTCGCTGTCGCCGAACGAAAACGTCTTTCGCAGAAATGCCATTCGTTCGACGAGATCAAAAGGTCGATCCGGAAAAGCGAATGGCTCGGCCACGGGCCCGAAGCCCGCTGTCTTGCCGAGCTTGCGTCGCGATTCGAGCACCTCGCGACTCGTTCCTCGAAGTACGCGCTTCAACAACACGAAATGATCCTCGAAGATCTCCTGCGAATCTTCGACCGTAATGGCGAGCGTCACCATGTCCTCGAGTGCAATGCAATCGTAACCGAGCTCATCCCCTGCAAGCGCGCTCACGCCACCGACCACACTGCGCGAGCCCAAACGGCGTACCGCTCTGCCATTGCGGACGATTTCACACTCACCGCTCACGACGTATTGAATCTCCATTGCGGGGACGCCCGTTTGGTAGAGGTACTTCCCCTTTGCAAAGAAGCGCTCACGCGTGTTGGCCGCGACCACCTGTGCGACTTCCGCCGGCACCTCTGCCAGCGCAGGCATCGTTCGAAGGAACAAATAGCGCTGAAAGCGGTCCATCTGCTCTTCTTTGCGAACTTCTTCAGACAAGGTTTTGCGCCTCCTGGGCCGCGCCCGAAGCTGCGCGGCCGCTGAGCTCTGCGGCATGGTGGGTCGCAATCCCGCGGATGACTTCGCTCTGGTCTTCCATCATTTGTGTCACCGCTTCCTCATGGGACGTCGGGCGGATGCTGGTTCCGAGCGCCGCTGCTGCGACCCGCGCTCGCCTTGCAACCGGCTCTCCATCGTCGACGATCACGAGCACCGCTTCACGAAACGCACCCGGCAACGTCGCCTCCAACACTTCGTGGCTCGCTGCTTGCAGTCTGTTGTTTTCGCTCGTGACCCCGCGCCAAACCAAGGCGAAGTTCTCTTCGGGATGCCTCAGGCCCATCAGTGAGAAGGCTCGCTCGAGCGTTGCCCGTTCTTTGTCTTGAAGGGCGATACGGAGAAGCTCGGCGTCGGGCGTTTCCGCGATGCCATCACGTTCGATCGCCGAACGCCACTGAAGGAGCTGCACGACGCGCATCAAGCTTGCACGAAGCTGTTCCTCCAAGAGCGCGTCGTCGAGGACCGTCGAAGGATGGCTTGCTTGTAAGCGGCCGAGGGCTCGAAGAATCCTCAAACGCACGCCTCCTTCGCGTTCCATCGACAACTGCCGAAGTAGAATGTCGGCCGCCTCCTGTGGATCGAAGAGAATGATGGTGTGCGGAATGCGACGGCGCACCTTTCGCGGGGTCGACGGGTCCGCAAGCGCCTCTTGGAGTGCAGCCAAGGCTGCGGGTCCAATCGCAAGCACGGCCTGACGCGCATGGGCACGCAGATCCGAGCTCCCCAAGAGTGGCAAGAGATGCGGCAGATACCTCGGGTCTGGGCTTCCTGCCATGGCGCGCAGGGTCTCGATGCGCACCGAGTCGTCGTCGGTCGCAATGAGCTTGACGAGTGTTTCGTGAAAGACCGACCCGCCTTCGTGTCGAATCGCCCGGGCGAGAGAGGACTGAGTCTGGGGGTTTCCCGCACCGACCCATTCGTCCAATTTTGCCGCCGACACCCCGCTGCCGCTTCTCCCACCGTCGTTCATCCCGAGCAGCCCGACCAAAGCCGTGGCGCGAACGATCGAAGCTTCGAGATCGAGCTTTTCTTCGAGGAGCCTTCGATCCGGATCGGCCGCCGTGAGCGCGCGAAGCGCTGCCGCACGGATGTCTGGCTCCTCATCCGAAAGCATGCGTCGTGCGACCGGAATGAACCGGCGATCGGAGGCCTCTGCGAACGCTTCGAGGGCACGGCTCCGCACTTCGACCGAAGGGTGATAGAGCAGCAGCACCGGCATCGAGTCGGTTCTTCCGTGTCGATCGAAGATGTCGATGGCTGCAAGCACTTCGGCATCCTGATCGCTGTTCAAGGCACTGAGCAGAACGTCCAGCGAGTGCCGATCTAGCTCCTCGAGCTCGAGCCGCGTGTCGATGACGCCGTGCCGGAGGCGAGCGCGAAACTGATCCACGTACTGACGACGTGTCGACATGATCGCAAGGAGCCAACCGATGACGAGGAACAGGAGCGACAGAGCGAGTTGGCGAGTCGATAAGCCTACGCCGACCGCCGCAATGATGAGCAAAGATGCCATCGCTTGCCCAACGCGATGTCCAAACACCTCGATGAGGCCCTTGGCCCGCTCCCGCCGCCTACTGCCCAGCGGCAGGTAGAGCACTTCGACCGAGCTTCGATAGAGCGTGTGCCGTAAGCTTCCATCGACGGCCTTCACGGCCACCGCGAACGGGAGAATTGGCCCAAGTGCGAGGCCCAGCGCACCGCCGAAGATCAGCACAGGCAACAGCGCAGAGCTCCGGTGGGCGCCGAAAGCACGAAGAAGCCAGCCCGCACCGATGAGCTGCACCAGCAGGGCGACACTGTTTAGACCCAGGTAGAAGCGCGCGAAAAAGGGTCCGAGACGTTCCGGTGCGATCTGAGCGGCCACCGTACTCTTGAAGATGAAGTCGACGATGGTGAGCGCGATGGTCCCCATCAGGACGAACGTGAGGACGCGCGTGAGATAGCTGTCCCGAAGAAGCCAGCGAAGCGAAGGCCCTCGCTCGGATCTCGGCGGTTCCACCGAGGCAACGCTCGAGACTTGCCACAGAAACGGCGTCGTTGCGGCCAACGCCAAGACCGTGGCGGCGGCGAAGACCAGCGCGATCGGTGGAGCGAGGCGGAGCACGCCTTCTGAAAGGAGGGACCCGAGCGTAGCGCCGAACACGCCGCCTGCCGCGATCGCGGGGAAGATGCGTTTGGCCTGTCTGACGGTCACGGCATCGTCGAGCAAGAGCCAAAACTGGATCAGCACGACCGTGATCAACAAACCCGTCCAAACGTAGAAGCCAAACGGCGCCCAGGCGCCGAGCTCTTCGAGGAGCCCCCAGAATCCAAGCGTCACGATCGCGCCAAAGACAA
>CAMYMX010000295.1 GCA_947259605.1 uncultured Polyangiaceae bacterium
GCCGAGTACGACATCGTCATCTTGAGCGCCAAGGATTCGGGCGGGCTCGACAAGTGGCTTCGCAAGAACGAATACAACATTCCGAAGGGCGCCAACGCGGTGCTTCGTCCCTATGTCGAGCAGAACACCAAGTTCTTCGTCGCCAAGGTCGACGCAGAGAAGGTGACATTCCGCGATGGCAAGGCGGTGCTCTCGCCTCTGCGGTTCCACTACGACGCGCCGACCTTCACGCTGCCGGTGCGGCTCGGGCTGCTCAACAGCGCGGGCAAGCAGGATTTGATCGTCCATATCCTCGGCAAGCAGCAACGCTACGAGGTAGCCAACTACAAGAACGCGTCGATCCCAACCAACATCCGCGTCGAAAATAGCGTTCGCAAAACCTTCGGGGCATTTTACGACGCGCTTTTCGAGCGAACTGTGCAGAAGAACCCGGGCGCTGTGGTCACCGAGTACGCATGGGACGCGACGACCTGCGATCCCTGTCCGGAGCCCCCGCTCAGGCCCGATGAGCTTGCCCTTCTTGGTGGCGACGTGATCGTGCCCGGCGCGCAGGATCCTTACTCCGACATTCCCGGTGTGGTGCCGCAGCGCAGGCGGCGGCCCTCGTGGCAGCCCTACGGCTTCGTGCTCACGCGTTTGCACTACCGCTACGACAAGGACGGGCTCGACGAGGACTTGGTGTTTCGCGCGGCGGGCCCGATCGTCGGCGGCCGCGGGATGCCCGATCAAAAGGGCGAGCTCGGAGAGCGGCGCGCGCAGGCGTCGAGCGTCAACAACTTTCAGGGTCGGTATGTGATGTTGCATCCCTGGGAAGAGCCGATCGCTTGCGAGAATCCGCAGCGTGGCACCTGGGGTGGACCGCCAGGTGGTCCGACGCCGAGGCCCTTCGCCGCGGGGAACACCGCGCTCAAGGGGATCACGGGCAAGACGCTGACCAATCAGCTGCCGGGCTTGATCCAGACCGACATCCCGGAGCTCGACCTCAAAGCGGGTGCAGTGGAAGCGGCGCCGAAAGGCAAGGCGGACCCGGACGAAGGGAAGGGCGGACCGAGCGGTGATGCGAGCACCTCGGACGGTTGCAGCGTGAGCGCGGCGAAGAGCGCGTCCCTCGGTTGGATTGCGCTCGGCTTCGTTGCTATGTGGCTGACCAGGAGACGCACCGCCCAATAGCTCATGGCAGAATTCATCTTCACGATGAAGGGGGTGACGAAAGTCCATCCCCCGGACAAGAAGATCATCGAAGACCTCTATCTTTCGTTCCTTCCGAACGCGAAGATAGGGGTCATTGGTGTGAACGGCACCGGCAAGTCGTCCCTGCTTCGCATCATGGCGGGCGTGGATGACACCTTCACCGGCGAGGCCTGGATTCGGCCGGGTGCGCATGTGGGCTATTTGCCGCAGGAGCCAGATCTCGGTGATGCGAAGACGGTCTTGGAAGCGGTGGAGGCCGGTGTGTCTTCCGTGCGCGCGATTCTCGACGAGTTCAACGAGCTCAGCATGAAGCTGGGTGAGCCGATGAGCGACGAAGAGATGGCGAAGCTGCTCGACAGGCAGGGCGCGCTTCAAGACAAGATCGACGCCGTCGATGGTTGGAACCTGGAGAGCACACTCGAGATCGCGATGGACGCGCTTCGCTTGCCTCCGGCGGACGCAGACCCGAAGACCCTATCGGGCGGTGAGAAGCGCAGGGTCGCGCTTTGCCGCTTGTTGCTGGAGAAGCCGGAGCTCTTGTTGCTCGACGAGCCGACCAACCACCTCGACGCCGAGTCGGTGGCTTGGTTGCAGGGATATCTCCAGAAGTATCCGGGTTGCGTGATCTTGGTCACCCATGACCGCTACTTCTTGGACGAAATCGTGGAGTGGATCCTCGAGCTCGACCGTGGCGAGGCCCATCCTTTTCAAGGCAATTACTCGCAGTGGCTCGAAGCCAAGGAGGCGCGACTCGCCCAAGAAGAGAAGAAAGACAGCTCCCGGAAGCGCAGGATCGCCCGAGAGCTCGAGTGGGTGCGGTCGTCGCCGAAGGCTCGGCAGGCCAAGAGCAAGGCCCGCATCACGGCCTTCGAGAGCCTGGTGGCCGACGCCGCCAAGGCCCGAGGTGATGCGAACGAAATTCGAATCCCCCCGGGGCCGCGGCTGGGCACGCAGGTGTTCGAGCTCAATGGGGTGAGCAAGGGCTACGGCGACAAGCTCCTGTTCGAAGACCTGAGCTTCATCGTGCCGCGCGGGGCGATCGTCGGCATCGTCGGCCCGAACGGTGCAGGCAAGACGACCTTGTTCCGAATGCTGGTTGGCGAGGAGACGCCCGACTCTGGGACCGTGACCGTCGGTGAAACCGTCGCGCTCTCGTATGTTGATCAGAGCCGCGATTCGCTCGACGACAGCAACAATGTGTTCAAGGAGATCACCGACGGAGCCGACGAAATCGACGTCGGTGGCGGCACCGTGAAGTCGCGTGCTTACGTCGGTTGGTTCAATTTCCGCGGCAGCGATCAGCAGAAGCCAGTGAAGAACCTGAGCGGAGGCGAGCGAAATCGCGTGCACCTCGCCAAGCTCCTCAAGAGCGGCGGCAACGTCTTGCTCCTCGATGAGCCGACCAACGACATCGATGTCGACACCTTGCGCTCACTCGAAGAAGCGATCCTCGCTTTCCCCGGCTGCGCGATGATCATCAGCCATGATCGCTGGTACCTCGACCGGATTTGCACCCATATCCTCGCCTTCGAAGGCGACAGCCGAGTCGTCTGGCACGAAGGGTCCTACGCCGACTACGCCGCCGACCGCAAAGCCCGACTAGGCACCGACGCCGACGTCCCCCACCGAATCAAATACCGCAAGTTCTCGAGATAGGGACACTCTCTTACCCTCCAACCGCCTGGAATCACGTGGTTTCTGAGGCAAAGATCGCAGCGCGGCCTTTCCCCATCTCTGGGCGGAATGCTCACGGTCACGCCCGGGGGCGCTGCGATCTTTGCTGAGGGATCGCAGTGGTTCCGGGACGTTAGGGGGTGGGAGAGTGTCCCCTTACGAGCAGTGAGGTGATTTCGGGTTCTAGGGCGGAGTGGCCAGACCGGGGTGCGATTTCGAGGGTGCTGTTGGGCAGGGCGCGGTGGAGCTCGTAGGCGCTTTCGGCGGGGCAGACGATGTCGTAGCGGCCTTGAACGATGAGCGTCGGAATGTGTCGGATGCGATCGACGTTGTTCAGAAGTTGGTTTTCGTCGTGAAAGAAACCGCCGTTGACGAAGTAGTGGCACTCGATCCGGGCGAACGCTTCGGCAAACGTTTCGTCGCCGGTTCGTTCGATCAATTCCGGGTCTGGGATGAGCCGACTCGTGCTGCCTTCCCACATGCTCCATGCGCGAGCCGCCCGAATCCGTTCGTCTCGGTCGCCGCTCGTGAGGCGACGGTAGTAGGCGTCCACCAGGTTGCCCCGCTCATCTTTGGGGATCGGCTCGAGATACTTCTGCCAGGCCTCGGGGAAGATTCGGCTGGCGCCTTCCTGATAGTACCAGTCGATCTCGCGTTGCCGGAGTAGAAAGATGCCGCGCAGCACCAGATCAGACACACGCTCGGGGTGCTGCTGGGCATAGGTCAAACTGAGCGTGCTTCCCCAGGAGCCACCAAACAACTGCCAGCGCTCGATGCCGAGGTGCTCCCGAATTTGCTCCATGTCCTGGACTAGATCCCAGGTGGTGTTGTTTCGCAGCTCTGCATGGGGTGTGCTGCGGCCGCAGCCGCGCTGATCGAACAGAACGATGCGGTAGACCGCCGGGTCCCAGAATCGGCGGTGCAGCGAGCTCGCGCCGCCGCCAGGCCCTCCATGGACGAAGAGCGCCGGCTTTCCCTGAGGATTGCCGCACTGCTCGAAGTACACGGAGTGCAGCTCGTCGACCCGCAGATGGCCCGTATCGTACGGCTCGATTTCTGGAAATAGCCCCGCCATTGGCAGCGCGCATCACAGCACGTTCGCAGACTGGCGCAACTGAGCACAGTGACTATCTTGGCGCCGGGGCATGGGTCAGAACGAATACCAACGGCGGCGCACATTCGCGATCATCTCGCATCCGGATGCCGGCAAGACGACATTGACCGAAAAGCTGCTGCTTTACGGGGGCGCCATTCATGCGGCCGGCGCAGTCAAGTCGCGCAAGGCAAAGCGATCGGCGGTCAGCGATTGGATGGCGCTCGAAAAACAGCGCGGCATTTCCGTCACGACCTCGGTCCTGCAGTTCGAGTACGACGACATTCGCTGGAACCTCCTCGACACACCGGGCCACAACGACTTCAGCGAGGACACCTACCGAACGCTGATGGCAGCCGACTGCGGCATCATGATTCTCGACGCGGCGAGAGGCGTCGAGGCTCAGACCCGCAAGCTCTTTCATGTTTGCCGCCTACGCAATACGCCGGTCGTCACGTTCATCAACAAGATGGACCGGCCCGCCCGAGACGCCTTCGCGTTGATGAGCGAGGTCGAAGAGGTGCTTGGCGTGAGCACGGTGCCGTTTACCTGGCCGATCGGAAGCGGCGATTTGTTTCAAGGCGTCTACGATCGAATCAACAAGCTCGTCATTCGTTTCGAGCGCTCGTCCGAGGGGCAATCGAAGCGAGCGGTCATGAAGGTCACCGGCCTCGAAGACCCAGAGCTCGACGCTCTGCTCGGCGAAGAAGCGGCGCAAACCCTTCGCGACGAGGTGGAGCTCCTGGACGGGGCCGGCGAAGAGTGGGACCAAGAGCGGTTCCTCGCGGGTGAAATCACGCCTGTGTTCTTCGGCAGTGCACTCACCAACTTCGGAGTCGAGCCGTTTTTGCGGTCGTTCAAGGGCCTTTGCCCGCCGCCCGGCGAGCGTGAAGCAACCGGGGGTGTAACCGTCCGCCCGGCCGACGATCGTTTCAGCGCGTTCGTATTCAAAGTACAGGCCAACATGGACCCGTCGCACCGAGATCGCATCGCGTTCGCGCGCATCTGCTCTGGAAAATTCGAAGGCGGCATGCGTGTCAACCACTTCCGGCTCGGAAAAGAGATCCGCCTCAATCGCGCCGAGCAATTCTTCGCACAGGAACGCGAGAGCGTGTTGAAGGCCTATGCGGGCGACATCGTGGGCCTGTACGACCCCGGGCTGTTTCGAATTGGTGACACCCTTTCGACGAACGGCCCCATGAGCTTCGACGCCGTGCCGCAGTTCTCCCCGGAACACTTCGGGCGTCTGCAGCTTCTCGATCCGCTCAAGCGCAAGCAGCTCCAAAAAGGCATCC
>CAMYMX010000296.1 GCA_947259605.1 uncultured Polyangiaceae bacterium
CGCGGCGGAGGCGGCTCAATGACCACGACGTTTCTGGTCGTCTCCTCCCTGGTGAAGGTGCTGGTCGTCCTCGTGATCACCGTCGGCACCTTCGCTCCGATCATCATCTGGGCCGAGCGGCGCCAGAGCGCCATGATTCAGGACCGGCTGGGGCCGAGTCGCGCCGCCATCACGCTACCGGCCTCGGCGGTGGCCTTCATCGATCGCGCGCGCCTTCCCATGTGGCGCCTCGCCGCGCTGACAGGCATCGTGGCCATCGTTGCGCTGCTCACGCTGACCTTCGTCGCCATCAAAGGCAGCAACCCGCTCCCGCTCTCGACATCTGCATTGACCGCCGCGTTGGTCGGCTTCGGCGCGGCCTCCGTCTTGCTCCGCGTAGGCTACGGCGTCCACGGCATGATCGTCCGCAACAGCGGCAAGATCATGCTCCTGGGTCTGCTGCATCCCTTGGCGGACGCGCTCAAGTTCATCTTCAAGGAGGACTTCGTTCCGCCCAAGGCCGACAAGCTCTTGTTCTCTGCGGGTCCGATCATCGCGCTCATTCCGGCGATCGCAGCGTTTGCGGTCATCCCGTTCGCAAGCAGCTTGCACTGGGACTACCTCAATCAGGTGCTCCCGCGAACCGGCGAAATTGCCGGGCCCGTGGTGCTCATGCAAGTGGCCAGCATCAACGTTGGCATCCTCTTCATCTTCGCCATCGCCAGCACCGGCATCATCGGCGCTGCGGTCTCCGGCTACGCCTCGGACAACAAGTACTCGTTGCTCGGCGGGATTCGCGCCGCCAGTCAGATGGTCAGCTACGAAGTCGTCCTCGGCCTCACGCTCGTGCCTGCCTTCATGGTCTACGCTTCGCTTCGGCTCGAGGACATGGCGATGTGGCAATACGATCACATGTGGGGGATCTTCGTCCCGCCGCTGACCCTCGCTGCCATCAATTTTTTCGTCGCCGCCGTCGCCGAGACCAAGCGCGTTCCCTTCGACCTTCCCGAGGGTGAGAGCGAGCTCGTCGGCGGCTACCTGACCGAATACTCCGGCATGAAGTTCGGCATGTTCTTCATGGGCGAATTCGTCGAAGTGGTTTCGCTCGCCGCGCTCGCCTCCGTGATCTTTCTCGGCGGTTGGGATGTGCCCTTTCTCTATCGCGATGGCTTCGAGTTTTCGCTGCCCTTCGTCTCCGCGGGCTTCTCGGTGCCGCTGGTCCATTGGCTCGTCGTGGCCATTCAGTTCGTTGTTTTCCTCTTCAAGATCGTCGTGTTGATTTGGTTCCAGCTCATGATTCGCTGGACCCTTCCGCGGTTCCGCTACGACCAGCTCATGTCGCTCTGCTGGAAGGGTCTCTTGCCGGTTTCCCTGCTCAACATTCTGGTCATCGGCGCCTTCATTCTGTCCGGCTGGCTCGATGGCTGGGTCGGTTTCTTCGAAAAGCTTTTCTGAGGTCGCGCATGGCAGCTGTAGTCAAAGTCATCAAAAAACCAGGTCGCACTGTCGCCGAGCAGGTTTATCTCCCCGAGATTGCCAAGGGTCTCGGCCTTGCGATGGGCCGCTTTTTCAAGAACACCTTCGGCCCAAAGTCCATGAAAGAAATCGCCACGGTGAAATACCCGGAAGAGACGGTCGAGTACCCGGAACGCTTCCGCGGCATTCACCGGCTCACCCAGCGAACCGACGGCTCCCCGCGATGCGTGGCATGCCTTTGCTGCAGCACGGCCTGCCCCGCCCAGTGCATTCACATCGAGCCGGCCGAGTACGAGCCCGACGATCCGCGCTACGGCTACGAGCGCTTTCCCGCGGTGTTCACCATCGACGAGCTACGCTGCATCTTCTGCGGTTACTGCGTCGAAGCCTGCCCCTGCGATGCCATTCGGATGGACACCGGCATGCACATGCCGCCGTCGACCCGTCGGGAGCACTTCATCTTCGACAAAGACACCCTGCTCTCGATCCCAGGGCGGGATGGGTCCTACCTGACCGCCAACCCACGCCACGAGCCAGGCGACCCGAGTCATCCGGGCGTCGATCGTGAGCGCGGACACTAGGCGTGACCGAATCGCGCGCGGCCAGCCGGACGGCGATCATGGTCGCCGCCTACCGCGGCCGGGCCTCCGCCACGGCGACGCCGATCTGTCATGACCCCTGGGCGCTGGGCCTTGCGGGAGCCGAGGGCGAAGCGCTTTCCCGTCGCTGGGACGCGCACTCGCCCTCGATGGAGCTTTGGATGGCGCTTCGGACCCGCTATCTCGACGACTGCGTCACGCGGGCGCTCGATCGCGGGGTCCGCCAGGTCGTGATTCTCGGTGCTGGCCTCGACACTCGGGCTGCGCGCTTGGGACGCGACGGTGTTCGTTTCTTCGAGGTCGACCAACCTGCCAGCCAAGCGGACAAACGTGAACGACTTTCGAGCTTTGACGCCTATCCGATAGAATCGGCAGAGTTTGTCTCTTGTGACTTCGAACGAGACGACTTCGTAGCGCTCCTCGAAACTGCAGGGCTCGATCGAGGCTCGCCCGCCTGCTTCGTCTGGGAGGGCGTGGTTTACTACCTGCTCGAGGCGGCCGCGCGCTCGACGCTCGAGCGCCTGGCATCGGAGTTCGACCCCCGCTCGCTCCTGGTCTTCGACTACCTCAACAGCAAGATGGCGACGTCGAGCCCACGCCTCCGCGCAGAAGACCGCGCGATGCAGGGGATCATCGAGGAGCTCGGCGAGCCCATGCAGTTTGGCATCGACGACCCGACCCCCTTGATGGCCGAGTGCGGCTATCGTTTTCTGCGGACCGTGAGCTTCGATGAGCTGGCGCTGGAGTACACCGGCACCTACGCGCGCGAGCGTTTCTTTCGCTTCCAAGCGGTGGGGTTGGCAAGCGCAGGCGAGGATCTCTCCCTTTGGTAGAGACTCGGCAAATCGACGGACGCGCAGTCACGTTCCGACACGAGCGAGGCGCCGGGACGAGCCGGAACCGACGGGCCTGCACTCGACTCCGTGGCGCGCCTGCGACGGGTTTAGCCGAATGGATGACGTGAGAGACATCCGGGTCCCGGCCCTCATCGGCGCAGGAGCTGCCGAGCTCATCTGTCGGCGATCGTGACAGGCAACTTCCGCTGCTGGCGTCCGATAGCTCTGGCATGCCCTCATCCGCGGCACTACGGTGCCTATCGTTCATGACCGACATCGACTTGGCTTTACGAGAGCGCTTCGGGCTTTCGGAGTTCCATCCCTGGCAGCGTGAGGCCATCGAAGAGCTCCTCGAGGGGCGCCGACGGGTCATCGTCATTGCGCCTACGGGCGGCGGCAAGTCGCTCTGCTACCAGCTTCCGGCTGCAGTCCTTGAGGGGACCTCGATCGTGATCTCTCCGCTCATCGCGCTGATGGAAGATCAGGTGCGCGCTCTGACGGCGCGTGGGGTCGCGGCAACCTACCTGGCCTCGACTCTCGAACCCGAGGAGGTGAAGCGTCGCGAGCGTGAAATCTTCAAAGGCCGCTATCAACTCGTCTACGTGGCGCCCGAACGCCTCGAGTCGCCGTGGCTGGTCGACAGGCTCGCGGGGATCCGGCCTGCGCTGTTGGCCATTGACGAAGCGCACTGCATCTCGCAGTGGGGCCATGATTTTCGGCCCTCGTACCTGAGGCTCGGCGAGATCATCGAGCGCTTGAAGCCTCCTCGGGTCATCGCTTGCACAGCGACGGCGACGCCGATCGTGCGTCGCGAGATTCAAGAACGGCTTGGTCTGGGCTCCGAACAGAGCGCTGTCATCTTGCGTGGCTTTTCACGACCCAATCTGCATCTTGCCGTCGTCGAGAGCGACAGCTCCACCCAGCGGCGCAAGCGGATGCTGCACGCGCTTCGGGATGCACTCGGCAATCCTGACAAGCCCAAAGGGGGCGCAATCGTGTATGCAGCGACCCGTCGCAACACCGAAAAAGTAGCAGAGGCCGTCGCCAAGTCAGGCTGGCGTGTCGCCCCGTATCACGCCGGTCTCGCGGCTTCGGTGCGCGAGGACGTGAACCGGCGTTTCGCAAATCGCTCTCTCGATGTCGTCGTCGCCACCAACGCGTTCGGGATGGGAATCGATCGGGCCGACATTCGCACCGTCGTTCACGTGCAGGCGCCAGGCTCGGTCGAGGCGTACTATCAAGAGGTCGGGCGCGCGGGGCGCGACGGCCAGCCCGCGCACGGCCTCTTGCTCACTAGCTCGGGGGATCTCGGGCTTCGACGCCGCCTAATCGGCTTCAGCGGTGGGCGAGACCCAGGCGGCGTTCAAGACCCCGCGCACGTGCAACAGCAGTGGCGGCTGTTTCTCGACCTGATGCGGTACGTCGAAGCAGGCAGCTGCCGGCACGATTTCATCCTGCGGTACTTCGGCGACGAGCAGGAAACCCTCGGAGGCTGTGGTCACTGCGACGTATGCGAGCGGCTCGAAGAGCGGGGCGAGGAGGGCGGTCCGCGGTCCGCCTCGGAAGAAGAGGCCATCCTGGTGCGCAAGTCGCTGGCCGGCGTCGCCCGTAACCAAGGCCGCGCGGGGCTCACGGCCGTGTCCGACATGCTTCACGGCACGGACAACGAACGGCTCCGCCGCCTAGGCCTCACCGAGCTCAGCACGCACGGTCTCCTCAGGGACCATCCCAAGGCCTGGGTTCTCGCGCTCCTAAGAAGGCTGATCACAGCGGGCCTCGTCGACCTCAGTACTGGCGAATTCCCGATCCCGTATTTGACGCCCCTCGGCATCGCGACGATGAAAAGCGAAGAACCGGTGCGCGTCCTCGTCCCTCCGCCAGAGGTGCGCCAGCCGAGGGCGCACAAAAACGACCGCCAAGCGTCGGAGCGCGAGCTTCCGAACGATGTCGACCCGTTGCTCTTCGAGAGCCTGCGGGCGACCCGGCTCGATCTCGCTCGTGCCAAAGGCGTTCCGGCCTACGTCGTCTGCCACGACCGCACGCTTCTCGAAATCGCCGCTCACAAACCGACATCCGTCGAGGCGCTCGCAGGCATTCACGGGATGGGCCCCGCACGCATCGAGCGCTACGGCGAGCCCTTTCTGGCCACCGTGAGCTCCCACGCACCGTAGCCGACGACCTCGTCGCGGCCGCCCGCGGTGTCGCCCGAGCTTCGCAGATCCAAGGTTCGCGCTACGAGCCGGTGCCGCCGCGCGGCTATCAGAAGACCCTGGATCCCTATGCGCCCGCACGCGTCCTGGGAAGCGATCCGCGCGAATTCCAAAGATTCGATGGCCGATGCGGTCGCTGCGTCCCTAGAC
>CAMYMX010000297.1 GCA_947259605.1 uncultured Polyangiaceae bacterium
CAAGCAGTTTCAGTTCTGGCGACCCGAGCGCAGTTGGTCCGGAATCCGCGAGTCACTAGAAGCGCTGTTCACCTTCTCGTTCATTCCCAACGACTACAGTCGCTACCACGGCAACGTTCCTGTGTTCGGCTCCCTGTTCACACTGCTCACCTTGTGTCTACCGTTTCTGAAAAACACGAAGCGGATCTGGGGCCTGGTCGCCCTCACCCTGGTGGGGATTTTCACTTGGTACTCTGTCCATCACCAGGACCGCTACCTGCAGTCCATCGTCCCGTGGATGGCAGCCGTGACGGCCGCCATCATCATTCGCATCTGGCAGACCAACCGTGTCTCCAGGATCGCCGTCTCTATCCTGGTCGTCGCCCAAGTGCTCATCGGGGCTGACGTCTACTTCATCCAAAGTCACGCCATGATTCGGTCACCTGTCAAACGTGTGGCAGACCTGCTGGCAGCAGGACACAAGCGCAAATACGATGAGCGGCTCGAGGTGTTCTCAGGATGGGTAGCGCTGCGCAACGCCTTGCCCGAAGACGCTCACGTTTTGTTGCATGACAACCACGTTCACCTCGGCCTGTCTCGCCGAACCACTTCGGACTGGGGTACCTGGCAATACGGGATGAGCTACGGCCGCCTCGAGTCCCCACATGCCGTCTGGAGCCTCCTCCGTGAGCTCGGTGTGACGCACATTCTATGGCAAGACCGGGTATCCAAGGCGCTGGACTCGGTGGCGGGCGACCTCGTCTTCTTCGACTTCGCGTTTCGACACACAGTCGATCGACGGAAGGTCGGTCGGCACTGGGTGGCTCGAATGCCCGATGAACCTCCGCCGGACGCTCCGTATGGCAAGGTTGCATTCTTTGGCTGTGACGATCTTTACGCGCCCGGCCTCTACCCACTGTATGAGATGACCGTGCCAGTATTTGGTCCTGACCGACTCGACTTCCCGAAACCGATCGCTCCGGTGACGGACGGCACGGGCGATGCCTCGTTCGAGGATGCCGACTACGCTGTCGTCGACCCCAAGTGTGCTCCGGAGATCGCCGCTCAACTCAAGTCCGGGGGCTTTCAACACGTCGCCAACCGAAAAGAGCTGAATGCGAAGGGTCGACGAGCCCCGTGGCAGCTCTTCATTAGTAAATAGCCACCATACCTCAGCGGTTGCCTCGCGGAGGACCATTTGCCAGACTGGTGGCCTTAATGCGGATGACTAGTGAGGGGTATGACTTCGGATCGAGCTGGCGCTCGTTCATCGAGCACCTTCTTCGAAGACCGGCCACTTGAGATGTGCGGGATCGCAGGCATCGTTCATCCCGACGCCGGGACTCCCAACGCAAAGCCGGTACCACGCGAGATAATCCGAGCGATGACCACGGCGCTGACGCACCGTGGCCCCGACGCGGAAGGTTATCATCAGGGCAGCGGCGTCTCGCTGGGGCATCGTCGGCTCAAAGTTATCGACCTCGCGGACGGAGCACAACCGATGTCAAATCCCAAGGGGACGGTTTGGGTCACGTACAACGGGGAGATCTACAATCACCGCGATTTGCGCTCTGAGCTCGAGTCGTGCGGTCGTACCTTCCGCTCGGTCTGCGACACCGAGGTACTGGTCCACGGTTATCTCGAATGGGGAGTCGCCAAGTTGTTGGACCGCATCGACGGCATGTTCGCGTTCGGGATTTGGGATAGTGCCGCACAGCGCTTACTGCTCGCACGGGATCGAATGGGCCAGAAGCCGCTCTTCTACTCTCAGCTGAGCCGTGGAGGTTTGGCGTTCGCGTCGGAGGTGAAAGCCCTGCTTGTCCATCCAGACATCCAACCCGCCATCGATGAAGAGGGACTAGCCGCGTATCTGACGTTCGAGTACCTGCCGGGCGAGCTCTCGATGGTGAGAGGCGTTCGCAAGCTGCTCCCCGGGGCATGGTTGAGCTTCGAACGCGGCCACGTAGACCGGTCTTCCTATTGGCACATACCGATCAAGGACGCCCCTTCCCCCGAGAACGCAGTGCCGCGGTTTACCGAACTGTTCGACGAAGCAGTCGAACGCCGACTCATGGCTGACGTGCCGCTGGGTGTGTTTTTGTCGGGCGGCATCGATTCGAGCTCCGTGGCGGCTTCGGTCGTGCGACAGCGCACCGCTACAAACGTGAAGACCTTCTCGATCGGCTTCCAAGAAAAGAGCTACGACGAGTCCTCGATGGCGCGCCTGGTCGCACAGCACCTCGGCACCGAACATCACGAACGTGTATTTACCGCTGAAGCAATGAAAGACGTGCTCCCGGAAGTCGTGTCGGGCCTCGACGAACCTTTTGGGGACGCGAGTCTGCTCCCGACGTACCTGCTCAGTGCCTTCGCGCGCGAGCAGGTCACAGTCGCCCTCGGCGGTGATGGAAGCGATGAGCTCCTCCTTGGGTATCCAACATTCTTCGCCGAGTCATTCGCAAAGGCTTTCACACAACTGCCTCGGCCACTTCGCCGCGGCATTGGCCGACTGGGCCAGGCCCTTCCCGTCAGTACCAAGAACCTCAGCTTTGATTTCAAGGTTAACGCCTTCTTGCGCGCGGCCGATGCGCCGCCGTCATGGCGTCACCCACTCTGGTTGGGGAGCGCGATTCCCGGATCTCCAGACGATCCCCTGCACGCAGACCTCCGCAGAAACTTCCCTGCCGACTCCGTATTATCGTTTGCGACGGCCGAATATGATGCGCCCGACACGCAGTCTAATCTGCAGCGTTTGTCCTATCAGTACTGCCGGACGTACCTTGCTGAAGACATCTTGCACAAAGTAGACCGCGCAAGCATGGCGGTATCGCTGGAAGCCCGTTCCCCATTCTTGGACCGTTCGCTTGTCGAGTTCGTCGCGGCCCTGCCGGCCTCTCAGAAATTGCAGTTTCCCGGGCGAGGCAAGGCAATTCTCAAAGCCGCCATGGCTGACCGCTTGCCAAACGAAGTGGTCAACAGGTCGAAGAAAGGGTTCGGCATTCCGGTAGCGGCTTGGCTCAAAGGCCCGCTCGAAGAGATGGTGAACGACCTGTTGTCAGAATCACGCACAAAGGCAGCTGGATACTTCGACCCGACTTGCGTGCAGCGACTGATCGAGGAACACCGCACAGAAAAGCGAAACCACCGCAAAATTCTCTGGACGATGCTGAGCTTCGAGCTGTGGCGCGACGCGAGGGGCATCCCTGGCCGCTCCTAGAGAAGTCGCGTCTCCACCGAACGCTGTTAGACTCCGCCCTCCGTGTACGAATACGACTCACAGTTCCTTAGCTACACGCGGTCCCTCGGGACGAAGTCGGCGCGAGTGATCGTGCCAATTCTCCAAGAAGCCCTGCGTCCGACGTCGGTTCTCGACCTGGGCTGCGGGCAGGGCGCTTGGCTCGAAGCTTGGAAGGCATGCGGCGCATCGGACGTCCTCGGAGTCGACGGAGACTACGTCGATCGCACAGGCCTCGCGGTCAACGAGTCCGAGTTTTGCGCTCGCGACTTGGGTGGCACCATTGATCTGCAAAGGCGTTTCGACCTCGTCGAGAGTCTGGAGGTCGCCGAGCACCTGCCGGAGTCACGCGCCCGGGGTTTTGTCGCGGACTTGTGCCGGCACGGCGACACCGTCCTTTTTAGTGCTGCGCCTCCTGGACAGGGGGGAGAACAGCACATCAATGAGCAACCCTACGACTATTGGCGCGCCTTCTTCGAAGATCTCGGCTACGAGGCCTTCGACTTTGTCCGACCCCAGGTCGCGTCCCGTCGTGACGTTGGGCCATGGTACCGGTACAACACCCTCCTCTACGTGAAGCGTGAGGCAATCGAATCGCTTCCTCAGTCGGTAAGGCAGACCCGACTGTCGGTCGACACGCCGATTCCTGACGTTTCCCCGTTGCTGTACAGAGTGCGAAAGAGCATCGTGCATCGACTACCTACGTGGGCGACGCAAGCGCTAGCAAACCTTGCAAAGAGAGTTCCGCGCTCGGCGCAGTAGGCCGCTGCTAATCCTCGGGTCGCAACTCGGAGGCGAGCACATAGGTCTTGCGACGCCCCTGACCATGATAGATGCGAACGGTTAACTCGGCGAGAAGGCCCATGCAGAGCAGCACCACGCCGTTGGTCACAAAAAACGTCGCCAGCATCATCACCGTCATCTTGTGTTGCCAAGCGTCCCAAATCAGCCACTCGACGAGCGTCCCGATCGCGCACACAGCGCCTAACCCGAGAAGCGCGAACCCAATACCCCCGAACAGGTAGGCTGGTTTGGTGGTGTATCCGCTCAAGAACTTCACCGTCAGCAAGTCGAGCAAGACCTTGAATGTGCGTCCTATTCCGTACTTGCTGGTGCCGAACTGCCGGGCTCTATGATTGACCTCGATCTCGCAGATCTTGCCGCCACGCGCAGACGCGTAGATCGGTATGAAGCGATGCATCTCGCCGTATAGTTGCTGACCCTTCAACGCCGTCGCGCGATACGCTTTGAGCGTGCATCCGTAGTCGTGAAGCTCTACACCGGTCCAGCGGCTGATCAACCTGTTCGCCAGGATGGACGGCACCTTGCGGCTCCAAAGGCGATCCTTTCGGTTCTTGCGCCATCCGCTGACCACGTCAATGCCCTGATCGATGCGCTCGATGAGACGGGGAATGTCGTTGGGATCGTTCTGCAGGTCGGCATCCATCGGGACGAGCACATCGCCTTGGGCGTGGTCGATGCCTGCCAAAATCGCTGCGGTCTGCCCGAAGTTGCGGGCAAATGCGACGAGTCTTACGCGCGGGTCGTCCTCAGCGATCTCCGAGATGATCTCAGCGCTTTGATCGATGCTGCCGTCATCGACCATGATGATTTCGGCGTCCCAAGGTTCGCGATCGATCACACCTCTGAGCTCACTGTACAGCCCACGGATGCTCTCTTCTTCGTTGTATACGGGGACGATGACGCTGATCTTCATAGGAGTCAGCAGACCTCTATCACGGGGCGCGCCGCCAGCCCAGTGCTGGCTGAAATCCTCGACGCGTTGCGACGCGCTTCCACTCGCGATATAGGCCCGCGGTGTTTCGCAAGCTCATCGTCTGCTTATTGGCGCTCTCGCTTCAGTTCGGGTGCCGCAAGCGACCGCCGAACGCGGTGGACGAGCAGCCTCGGTTGGTCATGCTTAACGTCTTTTGCACCTTGGGCAACGACTTCCTGCAGCCCTACAATGCAAGCATCGAATACACCCCCAACCTGAAACGCTTCGCCAAACAAGGGGTAGTTTTCGAGCGGCA
>CAMYMX010000298.1 GCA_947259605.1 uncultured Polyangiaceae bacterium
CGACGATGAATTCTGCGACGTTCGCTTCTCATTCACCGTCAAAAAGCTCGGTGGCGCCGATATCACCGCAGGGGTTGGCAAAGCCTTCACCAAGGAGATCGCGCGGCAACTCGAGGAGGACGCCCCGATTTGGGAGAACAAGACCTTCCTCGAGCGGCCCATGCTCTGCGAAGGAGATGGGCCGGTCGCCCAGTTCCGCAAGTGGTGCAAGCACTTCTACCCAGACTGGTACCACAAACAGGCGCAAGAAGAGTATGATGGCCTCAAGGAGGTGAGCAAGCCGCTCACACTGGCGGAGCGCCGCAAGCGGCTTGTCGCAGCATAGATGGAGAGCGGTTCCGACACAGCCATGCTCGCGACCCCGGACGAAATCAGAGCCCGCATCCGAAGCGAGCATGCACAAATCTCTGCACAGCTCGCACGGGTCGAGGCATTGACGGAGCGCGTCGAGGGCGGCGACACCAAGTCGGTGATTGCGCTGCGGGACGAGATCCAACAACTCGGAACGATACTGGTCGAGCATTTGCACTACGAGGAGTACCAAGTCCCTTCGCTAGCCGAGGCCAGTAGAGCGGACAAGGTTGCCGAAGACATGCGTCGCGAGCATCGTGGGCAGCGCGAGCTTTTCGATCGCATCATTCGCGAGCTCGACGAAACGGCGGTTGGCTCGCAGCTTGTTGTCGGGGTGCGCGAGCTCGCGCGCGCCATACGGGACGACATGGAGTACGAAGAAAGGGAGCTGTTGAATAGACCCTGAGGTGGGAACAGGCATATGAAGATCATGTACAACCCATCCACGTGCAATCACTACGGCGTCTGCGTCGAAGAGGCGCCCGAGGTGTTTTCGTTCGCCGAAGACGGAAGTCTTATGATCCAAACTTACGATGTCCCCCCCGACCTAGAAGACAAGGTGCGAGACGCCTGCATGATGTGTCCGACCCAGTCCATACAGATCGACGAAGAATAGGATTTGCGGTTCGCAGCGGCCGAGGTTTAGATTCGAGTCAGAAGCTTCGTAGTCAGCATGCGCGAGGAGGCGATGATGGGAGTCATGGTGTGGCTCGAGGCGCTGGACGGAAAACCCGACGAGTCGAAAACGTAGACGTCGCGAGTGCCGTAGACCTGGCCGTTCAAGTCGGCGCCTCCGTCTCGCTCTGAGGCGGAGAATCGCACGGTGCCCTGTTGGTGGGCGCTGAGCATCGGGGCGGTTGCTGGTGCAAACGCCAGATGCCGGGCCTGTTTGGCTTCGCGCGCGGAGCGAATGACCAAGGGCGGAAGGGTCGGCACCAAAACCTCTCGTGCGCCGGCTTCGAGGTAAACCTTGGCGGCGATTTCAACGGCCGCTCGGAGCCGCTTCCGATGATTGTCGCGCTGCGTGTATCGGATCGTCAGGCGCCCGTCGCGCGAAACTTCCACCTGCCCCGAAGGCGCATCAGGCACGAGGAGAAGCGAGGGCGCCATGTGATCGTACTGAGCCATGCCCTCCATTCCGGACGCACCGGAGAACGGCAGGAGGCTGGAGACGATTCCGGGCGTGCCCATGATACCTTCGATACGAAAGCCCCACAGCCCGAACTCGTCGTTGTCCTCTTGCTCGAACTCGGTGACGGCATACGACTGTGGGATGCCGTCGAACGCCGCAATTCGCTCATCGAAGATCCCGATGATGGGGAGCTGGGGTTGCAGCATGAGGTTCTGCCCGACGTGCGCATTTCCAATGCCTGACCGCAGCAACAGCTGCGCGGACGAGATGGCGTTTGCTGCAATGATGATGACCTTCGTTCGAACGATCAGCTTGCTCTGTTCGTGATAGCCGCCGGGGTCGAGCGTGCGGACCTCGACCTCCTTGAGCTCGTGACTGGGTTTGTGGATCTTGACGGCCCGAGCCCTCGTGAAGACGCGGGCACCGGCCTCCATCGCCTTGGGAAGCGCGACCATGCGCGGGTTTCGTTTGGCATGGATCGGGCAGCCGATGAGGCAGGTGCCGAGCCCGCGGCAACCCACGCGATTGTGCAGCATCACCTCGCCGCGCAGACCGAGCGCTTCGGACCCTTGGCGCAGCTTGGCGTTCGCGAGGTTGACCAGGCTTTCCGAAATGCGACTCGCCGAAAGATCGGCAAGCGCATCCTCGGTGAACGGCTTGAATCTCTCAGGCGAGTAATCTTCGAGCCCGTAAGTGACCGCCCAGTGCTGAAGTACCCCATCGGGAATGGGCACCACGTCGCAGGTGTTGATCACGCCGCCCCCGCCGAGCACCCTGCCTTGCAGGACGCTCACCGAAAGGTCGTGGGAAGCCCGCCCTCCCCGGTCCATATAAAGCTGGTCGTACATGGTCGCATCACGTTGGGTTCGCTCCGGGCCGACGAGATCACGTCCTTCCTCGAGCACGACGACGTCGCGTCCCGCCTCCGCCAACAGTCGGGCAGCCGTTGCCCCGCCGGCGCCTGAGCCAATGACGCAAACCTCCGCACTGACCCCTTCGGGCGCCGCCTCCTTTGACAGGTCGAGGATCGCACCGGTCACGGCGTCAGGCCCTGCGCACGTTTCATCGAGGGCCCTGGGTAGCCGATGTGCGGCCACACCTGCTCGTGGTCGAAGTAGACGAGATTGAAGAACTTACGCATGGCGATGCTGACCTGACGTCGCACAAGACTGTCGCTGACGGCCCAGGCGTTCCAATGCGCGGTACGCTCTGGGACTCCGAGTCGCGAGAACGTGGCGAGCTTCTTGTCGAACACCAAGGGGCCGAGCTCGATCAGGACGAGAGCCTTTTGGAGATCCTTCACGTTGTGCTCGGGTTCGTCAGCGAGAAATCCATCGAATGCTCGCGGGAGATCCATCGGCACAGCGTCGATCGGAATCGCCGGGGTCCTTGGCAGCATGACGGCCACAAGGCTTTGAAGCGTTTGGTATTCGTGCGCATCGAGCACCTGGAGCCCTGCGACCTTCGGTGCACGCCCCCTCAATGCCAATAAGCCACCACCACCCACGCCCAGGATCGCACCGCCGGCCACCAGGCTCACCTTCAAGAACCGGCGCCTCGAAAGAAAGCTGAAGAGCCCATCATGCTCCGGTTCCTCGTTCGCCGTCGCCATGACGATCAACCTCTGCGTTTGCGTTCTTCTTCGTCGTCCTCGGGCACGTCTTTGTAGTCGACCCGGATCCGACCTTCGCCGAGCGTAGCGATCGTTTCGAGCGCCTGCAGGCGAGCTTCGGTGTCGCGCCTGTACGCACGGAGCTCGGTGAGCTCCTCCTGCATGCGTTCGGTCTCCTCCGCACGTGCAAGCCGAAGCCTGTACCAAAGCCAGAGGCCCCAGCCGATCAGGCCGAAGACCGCAAGAGGGATCAGCAACTCGATGACGATGGCCACCGGGATCTTGTGCCCTTCCCAGGCCCGCGCTGCAAGTAAATCCAGCATCCCCATGCTATAGAAAACGAATGAGTGGCGACCGCGACGAAATGAAGGCATTTCGCGAGTTGCAGGCTCATCTGGCCCCCCGGTGGGCGTTGGCGGACGGCGACGGTCCCGAGCCCAGGGACATCGTGGTCGTGCCTTCATTGTCGTTCGATGGCATCGACAGCGTCGCGATCGACGGTGTGATTCATTACGAAGAGCGGATGCTGTTCACGCTGAATTTGTTGCGGCACCCGCAGACGCGTCTGGTTTACGTGAGCTCCGCCCCGATTCATCCGGCGGCAATCGACTACATGCTGTCCTTGATTCGCGGTATCCCAACGGAGCAACTGCGGCAACGGCTCACCGTGCTCTCGCTCTACGACAGCTCCTTCGTGCCTCTGTCGAAGAAGATCCTGGAGAGGCCCAGGGTCATCGAGCGAATCCGCAATTCGATTCGGCCCGAGTATGGGCTCATGACCTGCTTCACAGTGTCCGAGCTCGAGCGGACGCTGGCGGTCGCGCTGGGCGTTCCGCTGTACGGCGTAGACCCCGACTTGGCGTGGCTCGGCACCAAGACCGGCTCGCGCTGGGCATTTCGTGAGGCAGGCATCCCCCTGCTGCCAGGGGCCGAGAACCTGAGGGGCCAAACCGATCTCATCGAAGCGATCGACAACCTCTGGTTCGATGATGTCCAGTTAGAGCGCGTTGTCGTGAAGCAGAACACCGGCTTCAGCGGTCAAGGCAACGCAATCCTCGACCTCGGCCCTCTTCGTGCGGTCGCGCCGGGGAGTGGCGCCGGCCGCGAGCCGCGGGAGCGAGCCTTGGCCGACGCCCTCTCGACCATGCGCTTCGTGGATCCTCTGCTGAGCTGGGAGAGCTTTCTGGAGAAAATCGAGCGGGAAGGCGGCGTCATTGAGGCCTTCGTCGAAGACAAGGCGAAGCGCGCACCGAGCTGTCAGCTCCGTATCTCGCCCGAAGGCAGCCTCGACATACTTTCGACGCACGACCAGCTCGTCGAAGGGGTGGACGGTCAGATCTATGCCGGCTGCCGATTCCCTGCGGACGAAGCGTACCGCATGGACATCCAACGGGACGCGCTTCGCGTGGCCGAAATCCTGCAGAAAAAGGGCGTGGTCGGCCGCCTGGCCATCGACTTCATCTGCGTGCAATCCGACGACGGTCCCTGGAAGCATTACGCGATCGAAACCAATTTGCGTTTGGGCGGGACGACCCATCCCATGATGCTTCTCCGAATGCTGACCGACGGCCGATACGATCCCGACGCGGGCCTCTACCTCACGCCCGGCGGCGAGCCGCAGTTTTACGTCGCGACCGACTCGCTGCGTTCCGACAGCTACCGCAGCCTGCTCATCGAAGACTTGCTAGACATTGCCGCGGCGAACGATTTGCACTATCAGGCTGACGCCGAATCGGGTGTGATTTTCCACTTCACCGGCACGCTCAGCGAATTCGGAAAGCTTGGCATTACTGCCGTGGGCAAAAGCCCAGCCGAAGCGGACTGGTGGTTTGAACAGACGCGGCAGGTGTTGGACCGCGAAACGAAGAGTGAGCTGTGTACATCGAAGAGCTGAAACCAGGCGTGCTGCGAATCTCGGCATCGGCCGATTGGCCAAAGCCCTACGTGGGTGTTGGCGGCTCGATGCATGGGAACGAACCCTGCGGGGCGGAGGCAATTCGTCGGATCGCAAGCGCCTTCGAAAGCGGAGAGGTCGAGCCCGCCAAGGGAACGATCTTCTTGGTCCATGCAAACCCTGAAGCGACCTTGCACAGGCGGCGTCACACGGTGGGGGGACAAGACCTCAACCGCGTCTGGGATTTCGAAT
>CAMYMX010000299.1 GCA_947259605.1 uncultured Polyangiaceae bacterium
TCTCTGAGACCACCCCAGGACCCACCTTCGAAGAACGGCGACTTCGGCGTCGGCAAAGTGTTGGCGTAGACCAGTGAACCGCCGCCGACGCCCACCCCGTGAAGCACGGTCATGTGCTTCATGAACGACATCTGAAAGATCCCCTTCAGGCCGAGCATCGGGTTCCACATCCAACGCTTCACGTCCCAGTTATTTTTCGGGAAGTCTTCGTCGTTGAAGCGTCGCCCCTTTTCGAGGACGAGGACCTTGTAGCCTTTCTGAGTGAGCCGGTGTGCGGAGACGCTGCCGCCAAAACCCGACCCGATGATGACCCAGTCGTAGTGCTCTTCGCGCATGCGGCTACTGTACGCCGCAAACGCAATGAGATCGAGCCGGCTTAGCTCCCCGCGCCGCCGATCGAGCGTTGCATCCCGATCAGGGTCAGGAGCTCCATCCGCGCCGCTTCATCCTTGAGGAAGCAGCCGGTCAGCCGGCTGGTCGTCGTCCAAGAGCCGGGCTTTCGAACCCCCCGGTAACACATGCAGAAGTGCTGGCACTGCAGGATGACGGCCGTGCCCTGGGGCTGAAGGGTCTCGTTCATCGCGTTGGCGATTTGGGCGGTGAGCTTTTCCTGGACCTGCAGCCGCTTGGCAAAAGTGTCCACGACGCGGGCGATTTTGGAAAGCCCCACGACCCTGCCGTTCGGGATGTAGGCCACGTGTGCCTTGCCCACGAAGGGCACCACGTGGTGCTCGCAGTGGCTGTAAATCTCGATGTCGCTCACCAGCACCAGCTCGTCGTAGCCTTCGACCTCGCTAAACGTTCGCGACAGATGCTCTTCCGGGTCTTCGTGGTACCCGCGAAAGTGCTCCCGGATTGCGCCGAGCACGCGCTTCGGCGTATCGACGAGCCCCTCGCGCTCAGGGTCGTCGCCGAGGTAGCCGAGGAGCTTCCGGACGCATTCTCGGGCCTCTTCTTCGCTCATTTTTTCAGTCATTGCAGTGGGGGCACCCTCGTGCCGGCCGCGGTCCCCGTCAAGGTGCTCCTCCGCCTTCAAGTCACGCGCTTGGAGATCCGCCCGCGCGGCGTTCCGGCCAAGCGCGTCGTGCCGCCGGGGCGTCGAATTGAACGGTTGAGCGACTGCCGTGGGTAGAGCCCGTCCTTTCGCGCTCGCCGGCCATGCTGTGCATGCGCCTCAGGCGACGGATCGGCGACCTGGCGCTCGCTGAGCACGGGCAGGCCTTCGATCGGCGTCCCCTCTGCAGGCTTGGCCTCGATGGGTGGCGCTTCCGATGCCGGCGGTGCGTCTTTCTCGGCGTAGACCTCACCGCGCGCGGCTGCACCGCCCGCGCGCCGGCCCGAGTACACGCAGTCTGCAATCGACAAGCCGCTCACGTACTGCCGCGAGCAAACGCCCACCGCGTTCCGCCCCGCCGCGTAGAGGCCGGGAATCACGCCACCGTGTTCGCCCATCACCTGGCCGGTCCGCTCGTCGACCACCAGACCGCCGAGCGTCAGCGTCGGGCACGGGAAGCGCTTGCTCTTGATGCCCGCGTTGATGGCGAAGTAAGGCCCCTTGCGCATCGCGTGCATCTTCTCCGGGTCTTTGCCGAAGCGGTCCGGAACTTTGCCATCGGCGGCGTCGTTGTACTCCTCGAGGGTTCGCCGAAGCGTGTCCACCGGGACCTTGGCGACCTTCGCGAGCTCTTCGACCGATTTCGCCTCTTTGCTGTTGAACCACAGGTTGAGGAGCGCCGGCGCCCGTTGAAACCACTGCGCCTTGCCCGGCTTGCACTGCTCGCGCGCCAGCTTCTTGAGCTCGCCGTTGATGACGAGAAGGGCGACGCCATCATTGTGCTCGACCATCGCCTCGCCCACCGCAGCGCCGTACATGAACTCGTTGATGTAGCGCTCGCCGTTCCGGTTGAGAATCATCCCCCTGGCGAACGCCTCCGGTGGGTTGATGAATCGCCACGCCGAGATTCGGTCCATGAGGTCGGTCTTGCCGCCCACGCTCTGCCCGAGCAGGATGCCGCTCCCGTTGTCCGACGTCGTCCCGAGGGGCATTCCCGTCCGGTATTTCGGGGCGATTTCCTTCACCATCGCGCGGTTGTAAATGAAGCCGCCGGCTGCGAGAACGACCCCCTTCACCGCACGCACGCGCTTCACCACCGAGTGCTCGGCCTCGATTTGGAAGCAGCGTTCGCGTAGCCTCGCTGCCGTCTTCGGATGGTATTTGACGACGGCGATGCCGGCCTGGTGAAGGCGACGGTAGAGCTGACTCCAAACTCCCTTTTTGACTTGCCGGTACTCGACGCCGAGCACCTGGTTCTTGCCGTCGACGACGAGTCGCGTCGCCCGCGTCTCGTACTCGACCTCGATGCCTGCGCGCGCTGCGGCTTCGCGAAGTGGCTCGTAGAAACTCTCGCCCGGGAGCCCGGCGCCCTTCGCACGGTGCCCGCGGGGGGCCGGTTTGGCCGCGTCCTTGTAGGGAGAGAACCCTTCGTTGCCAGAGTAGTAGAGATAGTAGTCGTCGGTCGGGTAGCTCGTCTTGTAAGGGCAGAGCGAGCCCTCGAACGGAACGCCGTGCCCTTCGAGCCAGCCCAGGTTCTCGACGCTCTGGTCGCAGAAGTCGCGAAGCGTCTCTTCGGACACCACGCCCTTCACCTCGAGCGAAAGGTAGCGAAACATCTCGTCGGCATCGTCGCTCACACCGGCTTCACGTTGGATGTGCGTGCCGCCGCCCGCGTAGAACACACCGCCGCTAATCGCGGTCGCGCCACCTCCGTGAAAGCGGTCGAGCACCCGCACCCGGGCCCCTGCGGCATGGGCTTCGAGCGCCGCGCAGGCCCCCGCCCCGCCGAACCCCACGACGACCACATCGGCCTCATCGTCCCACGCATCCTGTTCGTCCTTCGTCAGGACAAGCGGTGGATCGGCCGGCCGCGGGGCCAGCGATTTCTTCCGTTTTGCCATAGGGAAGAAATAGAACATGTTTCACTTATGCTGTCGAGGCGATTTGATTTCGGGCTAAGGGAGCAATTTTGCTTGGCTATTGGCGACCCCGGCGCGGCATCGGAGGTCCCAGGCGTCCAGGTGCGGACCCCCCGTGCTGCAGCCCCGCGCGCATCGCGCCCAAAAGGAATTGGCCTGCTCCCAAAGACGCCCTTGTTGGTCCTTCCAGTCGGCATCGAAGCCCGCCTCCGCCGCTTCCGCCGACGCCTGGGTCAACGCCGTTGCAATCCGTTCGTAGACCATCGCGATTCGCCCGTTGGCCACGGCGTAGACATCGCCCTGCCCCACGCGAAGGCTTTTGAGCAAGGCGAGCGAGCGTTCCACCAGGTCGGTTTCCTCGTCCAACCAAGGCGCGAAGTCGTCGAGCTGCCCGCTCCAATTCAACGCGAGCGCGGCGTCGGTGGCGTCGCGCAAGGCGGCGTAGGCGCCCGTTCCCGCGCCGAAGGGATCGACCGGGCTGGCTTGGTCATAGGCGCGGATGGCGCTTGGCTCGATGACGACGGCTTGGTCCTTCCCCCGTTGGCATCCGAGCGCGAGACAAAGAAGCAGGCAGGCGGGCAGGGCGATGGAGGCGATGGGCATTCGGCGTACCATAGCCCACGAGGGGCAAGCGGTTCTACTGCGGCGTCCCGGGCACCGCGCTTTCGAGAAACGCGAGGTAGCGCGCCGCGATGGTCCCAACGAGAAGCACGTCGTTATGGTCCATCCTCGGGACTTCGATGTACTCATCCGACCGGAACAGCCTCGCGAGCTCCTTCCCGTGGTGTACATCGATGAGCGTGTCCGCGCGACCGTGAGCGACCAGCACAGGGCACGACACCTTCCCTGTGAATTCGCGCGTGACGAAGCGGTGCCGCAGCAGGCTTCCGATGGGAAGAAAGGGGTAGTGCTCCTTGGCGAGGTCGACCAAGGAGGTGAAGGTCGACTCCATCACGAGTGCGCCGGGGCTCACCTTCGCCGCGAGCTGCACGGCCACGCCACCACCCAGGCTCCGCCCATGAATCGTCACCCGGCTCGGCGCAGCGCCAAGCTCACCGGTCACCCAGCGCCACGCGGCCATTGCATCGGCGTGCAGGCCTGCCTCGCTCGGAACCCCGCTGCTTCCCGGGTAGCCGCGGTAGTGAATGCCGACGAAATCCCAGCCCTCGCTCAGCAAGAGATTCTGCAGCTCGACTTGTGCGAGCAGCGACGACGCGTTGCCGTGAAAGTAGAGCACGACGCGGCGCGGCCCCGACCACACCGCGGCCCGGTGCCAGCCGTAGAGTGTTTCGCCGTCTTCGGTGGCGATGCGCAGCTCCGTGGCGCCGACCTTGCCGGCCACCTCGTTCAGCAGCGAGACGCTGACCCCCTCCGGCCCCGGGAAAACCATCCGCCGTTGAAACTGTGCGAACACGCTGCGCATGAATTACCATGCAAAGCGATGACAGGAAGCATGAAAACAGTCGCCCTGGGGCTCGTGTTGCTCGCGATGGCCTGCGGCGGGTCGAAGTCCGCGACCTCCGGGTCAAAGGGCAAGGTCAGCGCCATGGACGCGATGGGGCTCACGCCACCCGACTCCCCCTGGGAGCAAATGAGCGTCGCCGACCGCGAGTTTTACATGATTGGCAAGGTGAACCCCATCATGCAGGAGCTCTTCGCCGGCCACGACGCCGAAGAATATGGCGACTTCGACTGCGTCGACTGTCACGGCGAAGAGATGCGGGAAATCGATTTCAAGATGCCCGCTCCTTCCATGTACATCGTGCCGCCCGAAGGCACGCCGGGGCACCGCGGCATGCTGTCGACCTTCCCCGACGAGGTGAAGTTCATGCAAGAGGTCGTGACGCCGGCGATGGGCAAGCTCCTTGGCATCCACAACTTCACCTGCGCCGGCTGTCATCCAAGCGAAGCGCCCAAGAAGCGAAAGCCGAAGAAGGCCGCCGCCCCGAAGCGCAAGAGCGCCAAGCCCAAAGGATAGCCGCCGTCCGGCCATCTTTGACCCCGCCCGGCGCCCCTGCTAGCGTTCAGCCACTTTTTTAGGAAAGGGAGTCCGATGACCTGGGTCATTACACGTCTTTGCCGCGACTGCGTCGACAAATCCTGCGTCGATGTGTGTCCCGTCGAGTGCATCTACGAGTACAAGGGTGACGACGCAGAGACGTTCCCCAATCAGCTGTACATCCAGCCCGAAGAGTGCATCGACTGCGGCGCGTGCGAGCCCGAGTGTCCCTGGGAAGCCATCTACGAAGACGCGTCCGTTCCCCCG
>CAMYMX010000300.1 GCA_947259605.1 uncultured Polyangiaceae bacterium
AAATCCTGATGGCTGCGGCGGAGCACGTTTCTCACGTCGACGACCTCAAGGCGATGGCCGAGGCATCGATGGTCCCCGAAATCGAAAGCGCGCTCCGGGCCTATGCAAAGCTTCAGCAAGCGACACGCTTGGCGCATAGGGACGGCCATGGCCTGGTCGCGGCGGCCGACGCGATGAAGGCGATCGGGATCGAGCTTCCGGTCGCGCGCTCGGCTAGAATCGAAGCGTTTCGCCAAGCTCTGTCGCTGCTCGCGCGAGGGCTTCGCTCCGCGGCAGCGTCCAGCTCGCTTGCGGAAGTTGCGGAGCGCTCGTCGGGCACACCGCTCTCCGCTCTCGAACGCGGTGTTGCTGCACTCGCTCAGCTCGTGAGTGGATCCCGGCGACGACTCGGCTCTTCGGTTGGCGAAGAGTCTCCGGCAGCAGCTGCCGCGATTTGGGCCATGGGGCTCGAGGTCGAGCGCGCGATTCGTACGTCGATCTCCGAAATGGACCATGCGTTCACAGTGGCCGTCAACGCCATTGACCGGGATTTACCGGGAGCATTCGCGGAGCTCACCGAGGTGGTTCTCAATCACATCCGCTCGATGCCACTCGAAGGTCCGAGGCGCGCGCCGAGCCTGCTCCCACTCGAGCTGGACGCGGACGCCCCGTTGCCCGCATGGGCGCCGCCAAGTCGTGTCGTCGGTGGATTCTATCTGGTGCGAACGGTCGGGACAGGCACCGTCGGTTCGGTCTTCGTCGCCCGCCGCGCCGAGGAGCGCCAGGACGAAACCGCACCGATCTTTGCATTGAAGGTTCCCGACTATTCGGCGGCGGCTGCACGCACACTCTCGGAGGACGAGTTCCTGAAGATGTTCCGGGATGAGGCCGGTGCGCTTCTTGCGCTTCCCGAGCATCCCAACCTGGCACGTTTCGTCACGTTCGATGCCGGCGCGAGCCCCAAGCCCATCCTGGTCATGGAGTTGGTCGAGGGTCCGAGCCTCGAACGCATGCTCGAAATGGGAGACCTCTCCGTCGGCCGCGCGCGAGAGCTACTCCTGGGAGTGAGCGCCGGCCTCGATGCGATGCATCAAGTCGGCGTCGGTCATCTGGATCTCAAACCTTCGAACATCATCGTGTGCAACGCAGAAGCCGACACCGGCGTGGGTCAACCGCCCAAACCCGTCCTGGTGGACTTCGGGCTCGCGGGGCGTCACCTCCGGCCGGGCTGCGGCACTGCAAACTACGGGGCACCCGAGATTTGGGGCTCGGGTGACAGGTCTCGAGCCATTCCGGCCGACGTCTACGCGTTCGGATGCCTCATCTTCGAGGCGTACACCGGCAAGCCCTTGTTCGATGCGATCAGCGAGGCCGAGCTGCTGGGGCAGCACATGGCCCACGACGGAGACCCCGAAGCCGTTCGCGCACTGCTCGAGCAGCCGGAAACCCGCGAACTCGGCGCGCTGATCGCCCGCTGCCTCCAGCGCGACCCGAAAGACCGAATCACGATTCGCCAGACGCGGCAGTTTCTCGCCGAACTGAGCCTCGGCGCCGAGGACCTGGAGTGGCCCGTCAGAATCGCGAGCTGAGCTAAACGGTTAAACGCGAAGCGGGCCCCAGACCGAAGCCTGACACCCGCCGCGCAGCAGTTGGGCCGAATCGGGGCCCTAGCCGTGGCTACTCGGTCGCGTCGGCAGCATCCTCGCTGCTGTCCTCGAGGCCGGTATCGACGAGGTGGAACTCGACGCGTCGGTTTTGCGCAAGCTCTTCCTTCGTCCTTGCGTCAGCGACGAGCGGGCGGGTAGGACCGAAGCCCTCCGGAATCAGTCGCTCCTTGGCGACCTTGCCCCTTCCGACCAGGTAGCGAACGACAGTCGTCGCGCGCATCTTTGACAGCCTCATGTTGTACTTGAGCTTACCGGTCGAGTCAGTGTGTCCCTCGACTCGGATGAGCTCGATCTCCGGATGTGAGTTCAGGACCTCCGCCACGTTGTCCAGGAGCCCGAAGGAGCGCTTCTGAAGCTTGTGACTTCCGGTCTTGAAGTACACCTTCTCGAGGATTTCGAGCTGTCCGAGGCCGATGATGACTAGCTGGGCGTTCTGACAGCCCTGATTCTCGACTGTGCCAGGCTCGTCCGGGCAGTTGTCGACGCGGTCGGGCACGCCGTCGCCATCACGATCGGGGTCCGGACAGCCGTTGTTCTCGAGGGTTCCCGGCTCGTTCGGACACTGGTCATCGACATCCAAAATGCCGTCGCCATCGTTGTCCGGATCGGGGCAACCGTCCTCGTCTTCAAAGCCATCGATGTCTTCGGCGTCATTCGGACAGCCGTCATTGACGTCGAGCACGCCGTCGCCATCGTTGTCTAGGTCGGGACAACCGTCCTCGTCCTGAAAGCCATCGAAATCTTCTGGCTCGGTCGGACACTCGTCGACATCATCCAAAATGGTGTCGCCATCGATGTCCAGGATGGGCTCGACCCCGGGCATCGTGTAGCCAATCATGCCAATGCCGCGCCAATCGGGCGCGCCGTAGCCCGCGGTCACGCCCGCGCTACCCGACACACCCACCACGAAGCCCTTGGGATGGAGGTACTTGAAGCCGCCGAGCACCTCGACGGGTGTCTGCTCACGAGTCCAGAAATCGGCTCCGCTATTCGCTGCGGTGCGGCCAAAAGCTTCCGCGGAGACCATGAACTTATCCTCTGCGATCATGAACAGCACACCCCCGCCAAAGGTGAACTCGTTGCCGACAAAGAGATTCGGGGCCACTTCCCGCCCATTCATATTTCCGAGCTTGTAGCCGATCTGAAGTGGAATACGCACGATGTCGCCGGCGTTGAAAGTCGCCAAAAGCTCGAACCAGCCACCGAGGTAAGGCTTTTTGTCGAGTTGCCCGGCGTACTTCTGCTGATTGTCGGAAATGGACGCGGTGTTGATCGTCATCGTTGCCTGCAGGGCAAGCTCGAACACGTCGTCCCGGGTGCCCAGGATGTTTCCGCGTGCCCCAAAGTACACATCACCGAAGTGGCCGCCGTTCGGGAGCAGGTAGTCGAACATGCCGGTTGCTCCCCCAGGAAGACCAGCTGCCGCGTCCGTGCCCGCGTCGATGATGAAATGGTACGGGATGTCCATGTAGATCACGAGGTGATCCCACAAACCCAGGTTCCACATGATGTGGCCGGTCAGCTGGCGATGAACGACCGACGCGGTCGTACCGTTCCCGGACTGCTCGAAGACCAGCGCATCATCGTTGTAGTCGATGTAGACCATGATCCCGAACCGCTTGTGGCCCTGGCCATCTGCTGTGCTCGTCGCAAAACCATCGGTCGCAAGCTCGGCCGGCCTGTACTGGTTCAGATCGATCTGTGACGTGAATTGCTGGGCTTGTCCCGAGCTCCCGGCCACAAGCACGAGCGTCCCTGCCAGCATCGCTGCCAGTGTGCCGATCCAGCCCCGCTTGAACATTCGTAGGTCATCGCTCTGATTCACGCCGTCCTCCATTCACATCCCCACCAAGGGCTCGAGCCCTGAATCTTCGCGTAAGTCTTGTCCCTAGTAACACCACGGTAAAAAAAGCGGCGCAAAATCGACTGAACGGATGGTCGGGAAGCCGCTGATACAGAAAGAATCCGCTAGGATCACAGCGATGTCCTCGGACGCCCGTTACCGAGCTGCGCCCGCCCCCATCGAGGGGATGCCAGCAGGGATCCCGTACATCGTCGGCAACGAAGCGGCTGAGCGGTACAGCTACTACGGCATGCGAGCGATCTTGGTCATCTTCATGACCAAGTACTTGATGAACGCTGAAGGTGGGCTCGACCTCATGACGGACGAGCAAGCCAAGACTTGGTTCCATGGCTTCGTCACTGCCGTCTACTTTTTTCCGATCTTCGGCGCACTCGTCTCCGATGTGTTTCTCGGAAAATATCGAACGATCATGGCGCTGTCGATCGTGTACTGCCTGGGACATCTGACCTTGGCCCTCGACGACACGCGGACCGGATTGGCGCTGGGGCTTGGGCTCATCGCAATCGGCTCGGGCGGCATCAAGCCTTGTGTATCGGCACATGTTGGAGATCAGTTCGGCCGGAGCAATGCGCGATTGTTGCCCAAGGTGTTCGGTTGGTTCTATTTCGCGATCAACGTCGGCGCTCTTGCGTCGATTCTATTTGCGGAGCCTCTGCTGCACCGCTTTGGACCTTCGGTAGCGTTCGGGGTTCCCGGTGTATTGATGGCGGTTGCAACGGTCGTGTTTTGGACGGGTCGTTCGAAGTTCGTTCATATCCCACCTGGCGGTGTAGTGTTCTTGCGGGAGGTATTCAGCCGCGAAGGGCTTGCCGCGCTCGGTAAGCTGTTCATCATTTACAGCTTTATCGCGATGTTTTGGGCCCTGTTCGATCAGCAAGGCTCCGCCTGGGTGCTGCAGGCCGAGCGAATGGATCGGGACTTCGTGGTGAACTGGGATCCGTCGCAGGCGCAGTGGCTCAATCCGGCACTCGTCCTTCTTTTCATCCCGCTTTTCAATCGAGTCGTTTACCCATTTTTCGAACGATTTTGGCCACTGACTCCGCTGCGCAAGATCTCGATAGGTCTGTTCTTGACGGTCCCGGCGTTCCTGCTTCCAGCCTGGCTCGAGGCACGGCTAGACGCGGGGGAGACCGTGAACATCGTGTGGCAGCTTGGGGGCTATATGATCATCACTGCGGCGGAGATTCTCGTCTCGATTACGGCGCTGGAGTTCTCGTACACGCAGGCGCCGAAACGAATGAAGTCCCTCGTCATGGGGGCCTTCTTGATGAGCGTGTCGATCGGCAATTTCTTCACCGCAGCGGTGAACGTCTTCATTCAGAACGCCGATGGCACCAGTAAGCTCGACGGTCCGTCGTATTATCTCTTCTTTGCAGCGGCGATGGCGATTACCGCGGTACTCTTCGTACCCGTTGCGATCTGGTACAAGGAACGAACCTACATCCAGGACGAATCGGCAAACGAGGCCGCATCGTGAGCACCATCGAGAAAGCGCGGTCTTGGATCGCCATGGACCCCGACCCCGAAACGCGGCGAGAGCTCCAGGCGCTCGTCGATGAGGAGGATGTCGCCGGCCTCGAAGAACGCTTTGCTGGGCCGTTGGAGTTTGGCACCGCGGGGCTTCGAGGATTGTTGGGCGCCGGACCATCTCGAATGAATCGAGTGACCGTCGCGAGGGCGACCGCGGGTCTTTGTGCCTGGTTGAAGCGAGAGCTCCCAGAA
>CAMYMX010000301.1 GCA_947259605.1 uncultured Polyangiaceae bacterium
GTTGGTGTCCGCGATCCCCGCTAGAATCCCTGCCTCCGATCGAGTAGCTTAGCCCCCTCTCAATGGAGGCCAGATGACGCTGCAAGGAACGATGCTCTCGCGGATCGAAGGTTGGGCGGGGTCCAGCGGAAACGAGCCTGCCATTCACGACCGCAACTCGGACGGCACCTGGGCGACTTCGACCTGGGGCCAGTACTGGGACAGCGTGCGACGGGTGGGGAAGGGGCTCATCGCTTTGGGTCTCCAGCCCAAGGAGTGCGTGGCCATCGTCGGTGCGAATCGGCGCGATTGGGTGATCTGCCAGCACGGCATCAATGCGGCCCGGGGGGTTCCGGCGCCTCTCTACACGACGCTCTTGCCCGAGCAGATGGACTACATCGTGAGCAATGCTCAATCGAGGATCGTGATTTGCGACGACGAGACGCAGCTTAACAAGTACATCTCGATCGCCAAGGGCGAGAACCCGATCGAGCACATCGTGACGATGGACGACCTGGGATCGAGCGATCCTCGGGTGATCACCCTCGACGCGCTCATGGCGAAGGGCGATTCGATGAGCGATGCCGAGCTCGATGCGCAGCTCGACACCGTGAAGATGGATGATGTCGCGCTCCTGATCTACACGTCCGGTACGACGGGGCTGCCCAAGGGAGCGATGCTGACGCACGAAGGGATCGACCTCATCGCCAATGCGGTCGCGGAGGTGTTCCCGTCGCTGATGAAGACGAAGACGCGAAGCGTCAGCTACCTGCCGCTCTGTCACGCGGCAGAGCAGGGGATGACCAATTTTGCAGGGCTCATCATTCAGGGCGAGACCTTCTACTGCAGCGACCTCACCCAGATCAAAGACTACCTGGTCGATGTGCACCCCACGATTTTCCTCGCGGTCCCGCGGGTTTGGGAGAAGTTCGAGGCTGCGCTTCGGGGCAAGTTGGCGGAAGCGACCGGCATCAAGGCCAAGCTGGCGAGTTGGGCTCGGAAGACCGAGCTCGAGGCGTTCAAGCAGGAGGTCGCAACGGGCCGTCCGGTATCGAGCTTGTCGCGCAATCTCGCCAACAAGCTCGTGATCTCGAAAATAAAAGAGGCCCTCGGCTTGGATCAGCTTCAAGTCGCACTGAGCGGCGCCGCCCCGATTTCGGTTTCGACGCTGGAGTTCTTTGCGTCGATCGGCCTTCCGGTTCACGAGGGCTACGGGATGACCGAGACGACGGCGTTCGCCTCGGTCCAGCCGCACGGGAGGCCTAAACTGGGCACCATCGGCAGGCCCTTGCCGGGCGTCCAGGCAAAAATCGCCGACGACGGCGAGATCATGCTCAAGGGAGTCAACATGGTGAAGGGCTACCACCGGCTGCCCGACAAGACGGCCGAGCTCTACGACAGCGATGGCTGGATGCATACCGGCGACCTCGGCGCGATCGACCAGGACGGCTACATCTCGATCACCGGGCGCAAGAAGGACCTGATTATCACGGCCGGCGGAAAGAACGTCGCGCCCGCCGAGATGGAGGGCTATTTGCAATCGATTCCAGGTGTTGGGCAGGCCGTGGTGGTGGGTGACCGGCAGCCCTACCTTTCAGCCTTGATCGTGCTGGACCCGGAGGCTCTCCCCGAGCTGGAGGTCGCTTCCCAGATTTCCGGACTGGGCGACATCCAAAGCGCCGCCCGCAACGAGGAAGTAAAGCGTTACATCGAGCAGGAAATGCAGGAGGTCTGCAACAAGAAGGTCGCCCGCTACCAGACGATCAAGAAGATCAAGATTCTCCCGTCCGTGTTCAGCGTGGATGGGGGCGAGCTGACCCCAACCCTCAAAGTGAAGCGGAACATCGTGAGCGAGAAGTACGCGGCTGAAATCGCTGCGTTTTATGCCGAAGGGACGCCGGCTACCCAGGCCGCTCGGGCCTGAGTCTCGCCTGGCCCCGGACTTGCCCCTAGGAGGGCGTCGCATGGGCATGACCAGGTTCGATCTCTGAGCTAGGGTTATCGCCTGGAAGCTGAAAAACGGAGGCAAGGGGCATGAGCGAAAGAGTCGAACAAATCCTCGCGAACTACGCAGGTGAAAATCCTGGCGTCATCGGAAACCTCAGGCGACTGATGAACACCGGGCGCCTTGCTGGAACGGGCAAGATTGTGATCTTGCCGGTCGACCAGGGCTTCGAGCATGGGCCGGCCCGCTCCTTCGCGCCGAACCCTCCCGGCTACGACCCGGCCTACCATCCCGCGCTTGCGGTCGAGGCCGGTTGCAACGGCTACGCAGCGCCCCTCGGCTTCATCGAGTCGATCGCGCATCGCTACGCCGGTGAGCTTCCGCTCATCTTGAAGGTGAACAACAGCGATTCGCTCGGTGGCCCCGACACGCCGTGCTCAGCGCTCACCTCCGCGGTTGATGACGCGGTTCGGCTCGGCTGCTCCGCGATCGGCTACACGATCTACCCCGGCAGCGGCCTTCGCAATCAGATGTATCAAGACCTTCGCGACCTCATCAACGAGGCGCGTGCTGCCGGGTTGCCGAGCATCGTTTGGTCGTACCCACGTGGCAGCATGTCCAAGGAGGGCGAGACTGCCATCGACGTCGCGGCGTACGCGGCACAGATCGCCTGTCAGCTCGGCGCGCACGTCGTGAAGGTGAAGCCGCCCACCGAAGTGGTTTACCAGGACGCTGCGAAAAAGAGCTACGAGAACATCCCCATCGGCACCCTCGCCGAGCGCGTTCGGCACGTCGTGCAGGCTGCATTCGGCGGCAAGCGCATCGTCATCTTCTCCGGTGGCGCCGCTAAGGGCACCGCGGCGGTGCTCGAAGAGGTCGGTGAAATCGCCAAGGGCGGGGGCTACGGTTCGATCGTCGGACGCAACGCCTTTCAGCGTTCAAATAAGGACGCCGTCAAGCTGCTGCACGACATCATGGACCTCTACGCGGCACAGGCGTAAGAACCGCATATTCACGCGTGACTGAGCCCGCTGTCCCACTCATCGTGACCGCAGCCTGGGATGCCTACGGGGATCGTCGGGAGGTGGTCGAAATGCGTGAGGTCAGCGCCAACGTTTCGACCAACTCGGTGTACCTCCTCGTCCTCGACGACGGGCACGCCGTGGTGGCGAAGCGATCGAGCTACGGCTCGTACGTGCATTTTCGTCAGGACCATTACCGTATCCACGAATGGATCCACCGGCTTCGCGGGACTCGCTACGCGGCGTTTCTCGCGCCGGTGCTTCTCAAGAACGAAGAGGTCTTCACCTACCGCGACGAGGACGAGTGGGTCGTCTTCTACGCGCAGCAACCTTTCTACGACTTCCTTCCGAAGGTGCTGACCGACGGGCAGATCGAGTCGTTCGGCGAGGAGATGGGGCTCTTCCATCGAGAGTGTTTGGACATCTCGGACCGCGTGAGGCCGACCTGGCAGTCGCTCGGCGCCGACGTGGCAAGCCTTCATGACGCGATCGGTAGCTCTGAGTGGCGCCGCGAGCGTGGCTTCTCGGACTCGTCGATCAGCTACGTGCGTGCCCACTGCGATGCCTTTCTCGGCAACGCCGATTACCTCGGCTACCACCAGTGGACGAAGATCCCGGTCTTGATCGACTGGAACCTCGGCAACTTCTCGGTCGGGATGGACGGGGACGGCTTCAAGTTCTTTTCCCGCTGGGACTACGACTGGTTCCGCATCGAGCCACGGATGCTGGACTTCTATTTCTGCGCCCTCGTCGTTCGCGCCGAAGGCGACCAAACGGCCTTTAGCTACACCGTCGACCCGCTCTTCGACGAGCGTTTCATGAAATTCCTACGCGCCTACCACGAGGTGCACCGCCTCACGAAAGAAGAGCTCCTCTTCCTCAAAGAATCCTACCGCTTCTTCATCCTGAACTACGTTTTGAGAGTCGGGGAACACTTTTTCCAACCCGACATCTGCCACCGGCTACAGCAGGAAGCGATCCACGACTACTTGCCCCACATAGAGCTCGCGGACTTCGCGCCGCTTCTCGAAGTGCTGTAGTTGAAGATCGGGGCGCGGAAAAAACCCGACACGGGGTTCCATCGAACGGCTCGGCTTGCAGATGTGGTCGGAAGCACTTGGGGGCCTGGACCACGCAAGCCGAGCCTCGGAACTCGCGCCAATCGGGGGTGGTTGCTGTCTTGCCGATTGTCACTCGTTACGTCGACTCCACCCCATGACGGGTTTTTTCCGCGCCCCTCCATACGGAGACTTCTCGAACCGCGCCCCTCCACTCAAGACCTGCCCCCCAAACACCCGCGGTAGCCGCCCCGTCCGTCGCACCCCCGCGTCGCGTTCGCCGGCACCCCGATCTCAGGTCGCGATCGACTCGCTCACGTACGTCGGAATGATCCCCGAGGCTCGGATCATCAGGTCGGCGGTTTCTGGCAAGGTGTTGCCGGAGAGGACCAGCGTGCTGTCGAAGCCGTAGGTGTTTGCGCCGATGATGTCGGTGCGGAGCGTGTCGCCGACGAAGAGGACGTCGCGTTTCGTGATGTTTGGGAGCTCCTTGCGGGCGCGGGTCAGTGCGTAGGCGAACATCATCGAATCGGGTTTGCCAAAACGGACGAACGTCTTTTCGGTGATTTGGGAGAGCAGGTCGCCAAGGCTGCCGACTGCGATCGCGATCTCGTTGCCCTTCATTGGGTAGGTGATGTCGGCGTTGGCAACGATGACCGGCACGTTGGTGTGCCGAATCAAATTGAGGCTCGCATTGACGTCCCGGAACCAGTCGAACCCCTCATCGTCGAGCAGCACAATCGCAACGATATTGTTGCTCGAGGTGCAGTCCGAAATTGGGACCGGAATCTTGCCGGCGATTTCGATGTAGTGAGCAGACTCTGGCTTCCCTAGATAGGCGACCTTGCCGTAGGGAATCTGGTTCTCGAGGTATTCCGCCGCCAAGAGCCCCGAGGAGATGTAGCGATCGGCCGGCAAGAGCTCGCGTCCGGCCTGCTGCGAGTAGCGTTCGGCCATCGATTCGGGCGATCGGGACGAATCGTTGGTGACGACGAACACCTCTTTGCCGGCGTCGATCAAGGATGTCACCACCTCCAAGGCGCCGTCGATGAGCCCGCTCGCGCTCTTCAGAACGCCATAGGCATCGAGAAAAATGACGGAGTACCGCTCGGCCGTCTTTCGGAACGAAACCACATCCATAGGACGGACATATTCGTTCCGCGGCGCACGGTCAATCGTCGCTGCTGCGGCGTTTCCGAAGCACGACCAGCACCAGCAGGACGGTCA
>CAMYMX010000302.1 GCA_947259605.1 uncultured Polyangiaceae bacterium
CGCTGCTCCTCTATTGGTACGGCTACTGGCCCCAAGCCGAGAGCCGCTTCACGCGAATCTACGAAGAACGCTGCTCCGGCCCTGAGGCGGATGCGACGGGCCAAATCGCATGGGAGAATCTGCGCGCCATGGCCATGGCCACGGAAGACAGCGACGAGATTCGCCGCCTCGCCACCGACATCCAAGAGCGCGGCTGCACCTTCGCGGCGGGCGCCACCAAGATCGACTGCAGCAAGCCCTCCAACCGCGACAAGCCGATCTGTCGCGCGGGCTCAGACCTCAACGCGCTCGTCTATCAAGACGCCCTCGACGTCTACAAACGAGCCGGCCAAACGACGGGTAGCGAAAGCGTTCGTCTGTACGAGCAGTCGGCCACGATGCTGCTCGCCGCGGTCAATAGCAATCCGAGCGACAAGCAAGCGCCTCTCGCGCTCGAATACGCCGCTCTTGCGCTCGAGGCAACCAACCGCTTCGACTCCGCGGCGCAACTCTACCAGCGCATCATCGACGAAGTGGGGCCTCGCAAAGCGGCGGACGCCGAAGAGCAGCAAAGCCTCGCCGCGATTCTGGCAAACGCGCACTTCAAGCACGCATATACGGCGAGCCCCAACTACGACTTCGACCGCGCGGTCGACAACTACCGGGTGCTTGCCGATTCGCAGCGCTTCGCCAAATCGAGCGACCCGGAGGTTCAGAACAAGCGCGCCGACGGTCTCGTCAACTCGGCCATTTTGCTCGAGCGACTACAGCGCTATCCCGAAGCGACGCAGTACTACCGCCGAGTATACGACACGGTCGACGACCCGAGCACGAAGCGCAACGCACTCTATCGCATCGCCGAGATGGCCTACCGGCAGCGACGCTATCCGCAGGCAATCAGCGGCATGCGAGAGTTCATCAAGGCTTACGGAAGCGACGGGGAGGCTGGTGACTTGCTGGTGCAGGCATACTGGCGCATCGCCCAGTCTTGGAAGGCGCGCGGCCGAATAGGCGACTACCGAGGCGCGCTCCAGGACGTGACGACGTCGTTCCAGCGCACGGGGCAGCCGGCGGGGTCGATCGCGGCCGGCTACGCGGCCGAGGCGCAATTCATCCTGGTGGACGGCAAGCTCGCCAGCTTCGAGAAATTCCAGATCAAGCCGGGCAAGCCTAAGACGGTCGAAGCGTACATCAACACGATCACCAAACAGATGAGCAACGGCGCCACCCAGGCCCAGTCGGTCGCAAACGGCTACGAGCCGGTCTTCCCCTACCGCCGCCCGCGCTGGACGATCGCGTCATACGTGCGACAGGGTCGCGCCTATGAAATATTAGCGCGTTCGATCCTCAACACCCCCGTCGTCATTCCGAGCGACCTGCAGCGGGTGCTCCGCAAGGCCGACGAGTACGAGCGCGAAGAGTACCAGCTCGACTTCGAGGACAAGGTTCGCCAAGTGCTCGACACCCAGGTTCGTCCGGTCGAGTGCTTCGCGGTTGCGCGCTACGCCTTGGCCGCACGCGCGGGCAGGGCCGGTAGCTTCGACGACGACTACACGCGGATCGCCATCGACCGGCTTCAGGCCTACGGCGACGAGCGCATCGCCGAGTGCATCGCCGAGGCCCAGGCCGCCGATGCCACGTTCCAGGGATACACCCCAGGCGAGTTCGCACGCTCGCCCCGAGGTAAACCGCTGGAGATTCGACCAGGAATCGCGCCGCCTGCTATCAGCAAGGAGAGCAACTGATGCGCACGGGGTTACAGGCCACGATGTTGATCGCCGCGATGCTCTTCGCCATGTACGGCTGCAAGGGCTCATCAGAGCCGGTCGACTTGGAAACCAGCGCGGGCGGTGAGGCGACCGCCGCCGGCGATGAGGCCGTCGACGGCGAGCCCGGGCCAGCGACCGGCGGCGGAATGGCGACAACTCCGGAGGAAAGCCCTTGGGGCGCAACGAAAGCCGAGCAGTGCCGCCGACAGGCTCGCCCAACGATGTCTTCGAAGGCGACGAAGTCGTTTGACGCTGGCGTCCGTGCAGCGGCTTCCGGGGATGCGGGAAGGGCGGAGGCGGACTTCCGAGCCGCGCTCAAGCGTGACCCGAACGCCTACCCGGCGATGTACAATCTCGGCGTGCTCGCCGACCGTGCGGGGAACGAGCGCGATGCCATCAGCGAGTACGAGCGCGCACTTCGAATCCTCCCCGACTACGAGCCGGCGGCGCGGGGCATCTCGACGATTCAAATCCGGCGGGGACAGGTGCAAGCCGCGGTCGCTACCGTCGAGCCCTTAGCCAATCGGTATCGCTCCAATCTCGAGATGCAGGCGCTCTACGCGGGGGTTTTGGTCGAGGCGAGGCGCTACGACGAGGCCTGGATGGCCGCGAGACGTGCGCTCAAGTGCGACGAGCGATTCGTTCCGGCGCTGGTCGCTCTCGTCAAGGCCAGCCGCGCCCAAGGCCGGGACGAGCTCGCCGACTCGATCCTCGATCAGGCGCTGCAAGTCGACTCGAATTTCGCCGAGCTCCACTTCCTGGACGGTGAGAGGCTCAAGGCGGAGCCCGGGCGCCTACGCGAAGCGATGGCGGCCTACCAGCGCGCCGTTCAGCTGCGTCCGAGCTATGCCGAAGCTCAAATGGCGCTCGGTATCCAGCTCTTGGCGGGCGGCAACTATTCGGGCGCGCTGTCCCACTTCCAAGCTGCGGAGCAGTTGGTGCCGACGCTGCCAGCGGTGCATGTCAATCTGGGCGACGCCTATCGAGCCACCAAACAGTGGACAGAGTCTCAGCGCGCCTACCGCCGAGCCCTGGAGTTACGGTCGAAGCTCCCCGAAGCGCACTACGGCCTGGGCCTGCTCTTCCTTTCTGCGGCGGGCGATTTCCCGGGCCTCGACGCACTCACGGCTTACGAGAAGGCCGTCGATGAGCTCAATCGATACAGGAGCGAAATGGGGCCGAGACTGGCCAAGGACGACCAATCGGAGGAGTATCTCCGAGACTTGGACCGAATGATCAAGCGAGCGCGGCGTCAGCAGGAACGCGAACGGGGAGGGGCCTCATGAAACATGCGACTTCGGCGATCTTGCTCGCTCTGATGCTCGTTGCGACGACGGCCAGCCAGGCGCTGGCTCAGGGGGCCAAGAAGCGGCAGCCACGAGTCATCCAACTCGAAGAAATCGTCATCGAGGGGCGCGTGCAGAAACCCAACGCGTTCTACATTCTGAATCGTTCCAACCTGGGCTACGAAGTGCTCGAGCTGCGCACGAGCTTTCTTCGCAAAGTGGTTCGCAGCGTCCAAAAGGAGCCGTTCTGATGGCCGAACCGCAGAGTCCGAGGGGAACCCGTCCCGGCGCGATGACCCAGGCCATGCAGGCCGTTCCGATGAAGCAGGCGGGGTCGAAAGTCCTGCGGGTCGGCCTCTTTCGAGAGAAGAAAATCGTCGAAGAGCGCATCGTTCGACGCCGAGAAACCGTCTCGATCGGTACCGCGGCCAAGAACCACCTCATCATCCGGGCTGGAACGCTGCCTCACAAGCTCGAGTCGCGCTTCGAGCTTTTTCAGCTGGTTGGCGACGACTACATCCTGAACTTCACGGGCGAGATGACCGGCAAGATCGCGCTGCCGGGCGGGGTGCAGAAGCTCGAGCACCTGCGCGACACCGGCGCCGCGCGCAACGCCGGTACCCACTACCAGATCAAGCTCGCGGACACGTCGCGCGGAAACATCAGAATTGGGGATTTCACGGTCTTCTTCGAGTTCGTCTCGGCGCCCCCCATCACCCCGAAGCCTCAGCTGCCCGCCGCGGTGCAGCGCGGGTTCGTCAAGAACATCGACTGGACCTTCACCACCTGGGTGATCTTTTCGTACATGCTCTTCTTCGGTTTCATCATTTACATGGAGAACGCCGACTGGAAGGTCGACAAGGGCGTCCGAGAAGTGCCTGAAAGCCTCGCACGCCTGATCTTCGAAGCACCCATGGAACCGCCGATCGTCGAAGAGGAGCCGATCGAAGAAGGCGAGGGTGAAGAAGAAGAAGAAAAGGCCGCGGGCAAGGCGCCTGACAAGAAGCCCGTGAAGGCCGAGGGCAGGGAGCCGGTGGGCGAAGAGCCAGCCGGCGCGACCGTCGAAGGCCGTGCGCGCATCGCGCAAGAGGCTGCCGCACAGGCCGAAGCGATGTTGTTAGGAGCGCTGGGCGGCTCGGGCGGCGCTCTTGGTGACGTGCTTTCCGGGGGGGCTGTCACGGGCAACGCGGCCGACGTCCTCGCACAGGCATCCGGTGTCGGTGTGGCGACCAAGAGCGAGGCGGGCACGCTTCGAACCCGAAGCGGTGGGGGCAGCGGGCAAAAGGCCGGACTCGGCTCCCTTAAAAAGGGCAAGGGCGCCGGAAAGGCCGCGCAGGAAGGGCAAGCCGTCAAAGAGCGCGAAGTCCGCGGAAACGTTGGGCTCAACAGCGGAGGGGACATCGGCGGCAGCGGCGAGTTCGATCAAGCGCTGGTCCAGAGGCAGATCAAACAGCGCCTCAAGTCGATCACACGATGTTACGAGTCCGAGCTACGCAAGAACCCCAGCCTTTCGGGCAAGGTCACGGTGACGTTCACGATCCAAGAGCGTGGCAATGTGACGAATGCAAAGGCTACCGAGAATACGACCGGCAGCCCCGCCGTCGCTGACTGTGTCATGCGGACCATCAGCCGCTTTCGCTTCAACCCGGGCCCCGATGGGGGCAGCGTGACCTTCCGTTATCCCTTTGTCTTTCAGCCTCAAAATTAAGTTCGCCATGAGTGCATAGTTACTGCTTAACTGTATTGTGTGTACGTTGACACGAGAATCGGACGGCGTATAATCGCCGCAAGTTTAGGGGATTGTTGATGTTTAAACGGATGAGAACCGTGGGACAGGCGCTTCTGGCCGCTTTGCTGGCCGTAGGAAGCCTCGGCTACGCCTTCGCCCAGGAGGAGGCCAGCGACTCGACCGTCGACGTCATCCAGGTCGAGCCCCTGCGCGCGCCCGACAAAGCCCAAGCGCTCTCGCCGGCGTCGCAGGCTAAGGCAGCGCGGTCCGCGATGGCCAGCGCGGCGGCGAGCTGTACGGCACAATCGCAAGCCCTCAAGAGCGCCAAGCGCGAGAGCGATATCATTCGCGCGACCTGCCTCAAGGACAAGCTCGACCAGTGCAACGCCAGCCTGCAGAGCATGAAGCGTCGGCAGGCGGCCCTCAATCAAGCGATTGCCGCG
>CAMYMX010000303.1 GCA_947259605.1 uncultured Polyangiaceae bacterium
AGGGCCTCCGGCAACTCCACGAAACGCGCATCCAACGGCAAGCTCTCGATTGCATCGATCACGTCCCATTGAACCGGTTCGGGAAACCGATCGATGAGATACGTGTAGATCAACCGGTGGTACGCCCCGCGATCCAAGTCACCCGCTCTGAAGTAGGTATTCGAGACGTTGTGATGATGAAGAGCTGCCCGAGGTTCGGCGCGGACCGCGTAGATCCAAAGCGCGTCCTCGTCCGTCCATGCGCGCCGCGGAGAGTAGCTGCAGAGCAGGAACGCGGACGCAACGAGGGCGACGGCAGCAGCTTGCACGGCCTGTTTGTGCACAAACCGAAGCAAGGCCATCGAAACAAGCATCGAGAACCCGAGAATTGACGGGTAGAGAAGTCGTTCGGCGAGATCCGTGATCAAGCGGGCGAACCAGTGCGACTGGAGCAACGCCGGGGCATACACGCACGATAGGGCGGCAAGCCATTCCAGCCGACCGCGCTTGATAGCCCAGGCGCCTGCGCCCAAACCGAGCAGCAGGAGCAGTCCGCCGAGAATCGCGTAGGGTGCGAGGCTGCCCGAATGGAGCTCGACGGCGGCGTATCCGTGATTTGGCGCGATTGGCACGGGCCAGGCGGTCATCGCGATGGAGTGCCCTAGGTTGTGGAGGCCCAGAAGCAAGCGCATCGTCCCTTCCGCGTGGTGCGCGAGGTTGCTCGTAATCATCGAGATGCCAACGGCTCGCGGCAAGGAGAGCTGAAACGCGATGACCGCGACCCCCGCGACGCCGACTGGCAGCGCGGCGAGCCAACGCGTTCGCCCCGCGCCGGGTCGGAGGACGAACAGCAGCACGGCGAGCGGCGTGAAGATGACCGCGGACTCTTTGACGAGAGCGGCAAGCAGGAAGACCAGCGCGCAGAGAAAGCCGGCGCGAGGCGTTCGCGGACCTAGCGCGATCGTGCAGGCCACGAGCACCAAAGCAAACGAGAGAATGTCTGCTTGCGCCACGATCGCGCTGACCGCCTCGGTGTTGAGCGGGTGAAGTGCGAAGAGAGTCCCGACCGCGGCCGCCCAACCCTCGGACGGCTCGAGGCGGTAGACGAAGCGCACACACGCCGCGACCGCGAGCACGTGCAACGAGGCACTCAGGATACGGTAGGGCAACGGGTCATCGGGCCACCATGACCAGAGTTGAGCCCAGAGCATCGGCATCAGCGGTCGCCAGGTGGTGAAACCGAGGCTCGCCGGGCGTCCCCAGAAGTCCCGCGAGAAAGCCTCCCAAAAGGGAACCTGCCCATTCACAACCGGGTTCTCTAGAAGAGCCGAAGAATCGTCATAAACGAAGCCGCCATCGATCACGATCACGCCAACCACCGCAGCCAGCAGGAGGGGGGCGGTGTGAAGAAGAACCGACCGGTGTCTTCGAGGCATGGGAACTCCTTCTTCCGAAAACAGGACAGTGTCCACCAAACCTCTCGCCGGAGCTGGTGACGGTGGGCTCTTCAGGCGAGAGTGTTGCAAACCTGGACTTCCTGCTCACCTTCGGGGTCGGCCAGCGTTCACCAGCAGTTCGACGACGATCTGCCCTAGGCGCTCACTTCACGAACGAGGCTCGACGTCGTGAAGAGCCATGCCACCTATGAGGACGCGATCGGCTGTCTGCCGAGTGTGGCCAATATGTGGCGGCAAAACGTGATCGACTTCGCCAGAGCCAGCGAAAACCGCACAAAGAAAAAAGCGAAGGGGGCGGAAAATGCTTGGTCGAAGCGCAGCGTCAGATGCCTCTCACGCCGGTAACACGAGTTCGAATCTCGTTGGGGTCACCAGATATGAAAGGGCTTTTTCTTTCCAAGGGGTCTCCCCGAATCGCAGGTCTCGCTTATCGGTCACGGAGTCACTCGCTTCTACGCGGTCCGCAGGGGTTCCTCTTGTGCAAGGTCCAGTAGATAGCGGATGGGTCACTGTTCAAACAGCGAAGCCTCTGGTACGTTTTCCACTATGAAAGTCTTAGTCTTTAGCGCGGCATTCCTTAGCGTCGTTCTCGCGGGCTGCGGTGACAGCACCGACAGTCAACTTACGCAGCTCCAGGCAAAAAGCTGCGGGGGCTCGGAGCCCGAAGGGGTCTGCAACGCGATCACCGAATGCGTTTGGACCGGTGAGAACACGAGTGCGTGCCTCCAAATCTGCGAATCGACAGAACAGGACTGCAACGAAGGCGAGAAATGTCGACGCCGGTTGCTGCGAACCTCAGCCGGCCGTTTCGAATCGACGTTTGTATGCTTTCCAGAGGTCGAACCTGCGGATACACCGGAAGAGCAAGAAAGCCGAACGGCGTTCTGCGCGGCGCGCCCGTTGGAGTCGTGTATGCGCGCACGCGAATGTAGCGCCATGGTGGCAACCACGCTGTTTATTGAAGACGAGTGTCGTCAGCTCGTTCCCACGGACTGCCTCCCGGACTTCGGGCCGCAGGAAGAAGGCCAGCCATTTGGGCAGATCTGCCTCCCCTCGAGCTACTTCGCGACCCGTGACGACTTTCCCGGCGACATCTTCTACTTCGGCTCAATCTGCAATGAAAGCGAGCTCGGTTTCGAGGGCTTCTATCCTCAACCTGATGATCCTCTATACGACATCATCTACTTTGAGTCCTCGGCATGGCCGAGATGTTTCTGCTCGGTGGACTGCTGACGCGGGCGACAGCAGATGGGCTTCGAGTGCCTCGTTGACCAAATGTTGACCACGAGATCAGAAATCGCGTGATCTGAACTGACGAATCCTGAACATGGCGACGCGGCTGAGTGGTTGTTACGGTTGAGAATTCCCTGCTTTTTGCAGGGGATTGTGTGGTCGCCCAAAACCCGTCTTCTGGGATTTGGGAGGATGAGGTCGCTGGTTCGTATCCAGTGGAACGGTGCGTCTCGTAGGGCGTTGAGGTAGCCTCGGGGCACATGCGCCTTCTCTTCGTGTCGTGGGTAGCAGTTGCTTCGCTGGGATGCTCAAGTGGAGCACCTGCCGCGCCTGACAGCGGCACTGGAGGTGTTCCGGGCTTCGCGGGAGATGATGGTTCAGGTGGCTCAGCGGGCTCCGGTGGAACCGCCGGGGCGGGCGGCATTGGCGGGATAGGTGGCGCCGGTGGCATCGGCGGCGCCGGTGGAACAGCTGGCGTCGGTGGAACGGCCGGCGCCCGTGGAATGGCTGGTGCCGGTGGAGCGGCGGGCACTGGCGGTAGCATCGCTGACCGGGGCGGACCCTGTCTCGGCGTAGGCGTCGTCGATCCCGACTATGAAGTCGAGTGGCCGCAGGGCGCGCCGCCGCCAAGCCCACATACGATCGATTCCATCGAGTTGGAGGGCTGGCGCGAAGAACGATATCCGGACCCGCTACTGGGGGGGATGCGCATCGCAGGCTTCCACGGGACCTACTACCTGAGCGACGGGTCGAGCTGGCCAAGCGGTGCGGGGACAGCCGACCAGGCCTTCATGACCCTGGACCACCTGACGCGCGAAGGCTCTGTGATTCGTTATCACATGACGACTCCGGACCTCATCGTCCGGAGGACTGATGGCAGTTTCGGGGACCATGCGGCCAACTATCGGCTGGAGACCCTCGAGGATCTCATCATCGTCGCGCAGTACGACTCGCCCGTCGGTACCGTTGCGTCTGAGGCACTGATCGCCATCGACGAGCCAACGAACATTGTGGACGAACGCTTCAACTTCCTTTCGGCTCCGCTCTGCTCCGCCGTCCCCGTAACGATTACCTACGAACTCTTGGGCGGTCATGTGTTCGACGAGACCCTCTTTGACGAGGAGTTCGTGTTCACCTCGTACACGGTTGTGGATTTCACGTCTCCGCGACAATGATCGAGCCAAGAGAACTTGATTCTCTTACCGACAATCTCACGCCGCGAACATCCGAAGCCCGTCCCACTCTGCGATGAAAGCGGAAAGTTGGTTCCAACTTCGCGTACTTGGGGTCACCGCCATCAGAGAGTCCGGCTTCGGCCGGGCTTTTTCTATCGCCGAGCGCGGTCGGGTCGGGCGACTTCATCTTCGCTTTAGGGGGGCGTCGCAGTTGCGAACACGGAACATGGAAACGTTTGCGGACGCAGCTGTCCGCCTCACTTCCGCTCACGACCGAGCAGCGCTCCGATCAAAAGGAATCCTCTCGCGGCGGTGACACGAGCTAGGACCTTGCTGGGGTCCCAGCCCTTCAGCCCTGGGCGTCGCTCAGAACCGAGCCTGTTCGGCAGACACCACCGTGGCTCGATGCGACGCGTAATCTGATTGCTCGCTGCTTGCGCGTCCGCGGACCGAGAACGCGGCCTCGGAGACCGGGAGCAAGACCAGCCCGTATTGCTCAGCACCCTCGGCATCGATCAATGCCCCGTCCGCGTCGAAGTAGCGCACTTCCACGTAGATGTCCTCGGCAGCGACGTCGGCACTTTCGTTCCGGAGCGTCCCAACCGTTGATACGGAAGCACACTCACCCTGCTCAGTGAAACGAACCGAGGAGTCCACGACCATGAGCTGCTCCACGACTTCCGCAGGCGAAGCCTTGCGGTGAAACGGGCTTGGCACGTCGAGCATGATGCCGACCAACACGTAAGCAAAGCCAACCAAGGCAAGGATTACGAGGCCGGATATCAAACGTCCGCGTGCTCCGAGCCAGTGCCCGCAAGAGTGACATCGTCGCGCCTCTGCGTGCACCGGTTCGCGGCACATCGGACAAACCGGCGTGACGTCCTGCTCCACGGCGCGAGACTAAGGGATGCGCCCCCCTGCGTAAACTCTGCAAGTGCTCATTACGCCCTCTCTTGGCCCGTTCGAGCACCCAATTGCACGGCTGTCGTTCCCAAAATATTGTCCGATGATCGCGAAAGTGACCAAGCGGGTCGAACTCGGACCCCTACGTGCGTTGCCGACAGCTCGACGTGCGCGACTCGAGCGCGGCAACCGCCTTCGCCCTACGCACCGCTCTGCTTGGATTGCCGCCGTCGAAGCTCGTCACGCTACCATCCGAAGCTCGTCCCACTCTTCAATGAAAGCGGAAAATTGGTTCCAACTTCGCATCGTTGGGGTCACCTCCATTAAAGAGCCCGGCTTCGGCCGGGCCTTTTTCTATCGCCGAGCGCAGCCGGGCAGGGCGATTTCATTTTTGCATACGGGGGTGTCGCAGTTGCGAACGCAGCAGGGTCGCGAGCACCGCGCA
>CAMYMX010000304.1 GCA_947259605.1 uncultured Polyangiaceae bacterium
TATGACGCGGCCACGATTGCCGAAGCGGTTCAGCGCGAGCACTATCTTTTACAAGCGCAGCTCTACACGGCCGCTGCGCATCGTTACTTGAAGCAGCGCGTCCACGACTACGATCCGATGACCCAATGGGGCGGCGCGCTCTTCGTCTTTCTTCGAGGGATGGGTGGTCCTGAGCGCGCCGGGTCGAGTGTGTTCTTCGACCGTGCATCCCCCAAGCTGCGGAACGCGGTCGACCGGTGGCTGGGGGGAGGCGCAGATGCTCGCTGAGCTGCAAGCCAGGGGCCTGTTCGAGCTGCTCGAAGTCGAGCTGGCGCGGGCGCTGGGCCGAATCGTCGAGCCCTCGAGCCCCGAGGTCGAGCTTGCCATCGCGCTTACGGGCCGCAACGTCCGGTTGGGGCACAGCTGTTTTCCTTTGGACATGTCGGCCGCGGAGATCTGGCCGCGGGAAGCCGGGCGACCGGCCGAGTTGCCCGATGTCGCGCGTTGGAAAGACCTGATCGCCGAGAGCACACTCAGCGATGGTGGGCCCCTCGTGCTCGACGACGCCGGCCGTCTCTACCTGCGCCGGTACTGGCAGCTCGAGCGTGACATCGCTCGCGAGCTCGCGCTTCGATCTTCAACCCCGCCGCGCATGGCAAGCAATTCCCCCTGGCTCGAGGCATCCCTCGAACGCCTGTTTCCCGGCGCGGACGACTCTCCGCAGCGCGGCGCCGCACGAAACTCGCTTCAGCATTCCGTCTCGCTGCTTTGCGGCGGTCCGGGAACGGGTAAGACGACTACCGTGGCTGCAATCGTCGCGCTGATGATCGAGGAGCGCTTGCGAGAGGCCCAGGCCGTACCTCGTGTCCTCTTGCTCGCTCCGACGGGAAAGTCCGCCGCGCGGTTGGGAGAGGCGGTGCGCCAGGCGAAGTCCGGGATCGCGACTTCCATCGAAGTGCTCGCGGCGATCCCCGAGCAGGCCACCACCTTGCAACGAGCTCTCGGGATGCGGCGCGAAGGAGCCCGCTTTGGGCGAAACGCCGACCGGCCGCTCGAAGCGGACGTGATCGTGGTGGACGAGGCTTCGATGGTCGACCTCGGTTTGATGCGGCAATTGCTGAACGCGACGCCAGAGCACGCGAGCTTGTTGATCGTCGGGGATCCGGACCAGCTCACCTCGGTGGAGGCCGGTTCGGTGCTTCGGGACCTGGTGATGGCGAGCGCGCAAACTGCCTGGAAAGGCGGCGTCACGCAGCTGACCAAGACCTATCGCTACGACGAGAAACAACCCCTCGGCCAGCTCATCGCGGCGATCCGGAAAGGAGACGCAGCGACGGTGCAACGCCTGCTCGACCTCGACGATGCAAAGGATCTGGTCTGGGTCTCTTCGGCTGGCTTGCCCGCCGAGCTCGATCGCGCCGCTTCCCATTGGTCCACCGCGCTAGGCACACGGAACCCGGTACGGCATTTCGACCTTCGCAGCCGCTACGTGATGCTCAGTCCGTTTCGGAGAGGGCTGGTCGGCACGCGAAGGCTCGGCGCCGCGGTGGTCGACCGGCTGTACCAAAGCGAAGGCCGCGAGCCCGCGGTGAGGCCGATCATCATCGAGGAGAACAGTCACGAGCTCAAGGTGTACAACGGAGACTTCGCGATGCTCGTCGAAGGCGAGCCGTCGATCGCGACGGTGCAGAGCGAAGCGGAAGGCTTTCGCGAAATCGCCGAAGCGAGGTTGCCGCGCTACTCCGACGCGTTCGCGCTGAGTGTGCACAAGGCACAGGGTTCGGAGTTCGACGAAGTGCTGTTCGTTCTTCCGGACGAGGACGCGCCGACCTTGAGCCGCGAGCTTCTCTACACCGCGGTCAGTCGTGCACGTCATGCGGTGCGACTCGTCGGCCCAAAGGAAGTGGTGCTGGCCGCGCTTGGCCGGAGCGCTCGGCGCTACTCCGGGCTTGTCGACGCAATCGCCGAGGCGCTTGATTGAGCTGGAGCCGGATCGCGAAAGAAGGGGTCAGGCAGCTTGAGGCGGCCACTGACGACGAATCTTCTGGGCGACCTTCGCCGCGGTTTCTTCGTCGATGGGCTGCGTTGGGTCCACGCCCAGCTGCTTGAGGATCACCTTACAGTGAGCCGGGTTCCAGTTGAGGAGCTTGGCTAGCTCCCTGAGCTCATATGACTCTGTGACGACCATCGCGCGCTTCCTTTACTAACCGTAAATTTATAGCGCACAATCCAACGCGATCCAAGGTCTTATTTGCCAGTTAGTAAATAAGCGGCAACCCCCAATAAAGTCAGTAATAACAGGATGATGATCAAGGAGCTCGGCCCGCGGAGGCCTGGAGCAGGCATCGAATCGGGGGGGGGCGCCATGGGGGGCCCTTCGACCGGCTGGGCCGCGAGAAACTCCTCGATGAGCTGCGTCGCTTGCTCGACTTGGTCCATTTCGACACGAATTTCGGTCCCGTGCCGCTGCCGGTCGGTGATGCCCGGGTAGGCGGTATCCCGGTGGTTGACCAGAACAGCGGCGATGCCCTCGGTTTCCAGGGCTTCCTGGAGAGCCAGTGCCTGCACCTCGTCGTCGGTCTCGTAGACGCTTCGTGTCTCCATGGTTTACTCCGATTGCACAAAAGGCGGGACAGGACAATCGAGCGCGTCGCCGATCGCGCGGATGAGCTCCGCCTCGCGGTCGGTGATTTTGTCGTCCGCCATGACCGTGGCGGCGCAGGCCAACATGAGGCCCTGCTTGAGCGCGGGCGACGCGGCATCGTAGCGGCCGAGGGCTCGATCAACTGTGGCAAGCGTGCATTCGCTCTCGGCGACAATCGACCCCGCAGCGTCTCCGAGTTGAAGTGTCTGCGCGCCGTGCCGAAACGCGCGCTCGGCTTCTTCGTCGGTTCGGCTCCCGACCCGAGCCAGAGTGGCGATCAGCACGCGCGCGTCCGGCACGAGCGCCCGAAGCGACCGGAACCGGAGACGCGCCGGGCCCGCACCCTCGAAGTGCCGCGCGAGGTGACGCTGGATCATCCGACTCAGCGTGTATTCGAACAAATCGATGCGCCGGTCGCTTTGCATCAGCGCATCGACGACGTGGCGAAACCGTTCGTACTCGTCGGCCGACAGGTTGCGCAAGGTCGGTAGCGCCATGTCGACGAGGGCGATCTTCTCGGCCGAGGAGCGGTCGACCGCCTCGGCGTGAAACCGAAGTGTGAGGTCGGCCGTAGGCGGGTCGGTCAGCTCTTCGAGGCGGATCAGCTCGGTCCCGCGGAGCACTTCGTCCTGCGCGAGGAGAAGTCCGAACACCATCGCCTGCGCCATCGGGGCCTGATGAACGGCGTGAATCCAAAGGTCAGGGAGGGCGGCGTGAAGCAAGCGGGCGAAGGCGACCTGCTCGGGGCGCGGGCTCCCAATGTGCTCGAGAGATTGGCCCACGGACAGCTCGGTCGGCGCTTCGGAGAACGCGTACCCCAGGGTGCCTGGCGGGCCGGGCGGCGTGCTCATGCCCTCGGCGATCCGCGGCACCGGCACCTCGGGAAACTCTCCGTCCCAGCTCGGCTCGAGCTTGCGAATGCGTTCACCGAGCGGCGGGTGGGTTCGGAACAGACCCGCGAAGAGGCGCAGCCGGCGAACCGCATCGGAGAAGAAGATGTGACTGGCTTCATCGGCCTTCGGCGTTTGAAGGTGCGAGCGCGACGACGCTCCGCCGATCTTTTTGAGGGCGCCGACCAATCCATCGGTGTCGCGGGTGAACTGCACCGCCGAGGCGTCGGCGAGAAGCTCTCGCTGTCGAGAGATCGAGCTCTGAATCATGCGTCCGAAGAAGACACCGATCGAGCCAATCGCGAGAAGGCCGACGCCAATGACAGCCACGCCGCCGCCTTCCTTCTTGCCACTGTGCATGGAGCCGCGGATCAGGAATCGGCCGATGAGCGCGAGGAGGAAGATCCCGTGCAAGAGGCCGATGGCGCGCAGGTTGATGCGCGAATCTCCATTGAGGATGTGGCTGAACTCGTGGGCGATGACGCCTTGAAGCTCGTCGCGACGGAGAAGCTGCAGTGTGCCTTGCGTGACGCCGATGACCGCGTCGCTCGTGGTATTCCCAGCGGCAAAGGCGTTGATGCCTGGCTCGCGGTCGAGCACGTAGACCTCGGGGGCGGGGACTCCGGAGGCGATGGCCATCTCTTCGACGACGTTCAAGAGGCGCCGCTCGTCGAGCCTGGTGGAATCTGGGTCGACTCTGCGCCCGCCGAGACCAAGGGCAACCGCCGGACCACCCGCGCGAAGCTGCGCGACTTTGTAGAGCGAGCCGAGGCCGACGACGGTGGCCGTGCTCCCGAGCGCGAAGAGGAACACGCCGGGATCCCAGAACGCGAGGGTGAGCTGGGCGAAGTTTTCGTAGTCGCCTGTCATGTAGCGGACGCCCGCTCCGTCGATCGAGACGAGGCCGGAGACGAGCATGGCAAGCAGGTACACCGAGGCGATGACGCCAAGGACTGCGAGCGTGAATAGGAGTGCCAACCGTCGGGTTCGCTTGCGCGCGACGACCTGCTCCTCGAAGAAGTCCATGGCTCAGAACTGGACTTTGACGGGCGCGCGCTCCGCTTCTTCTTCGACCTCGAAGAACTCTGCGCGCTCAAACCCGAACATGCCGGCAACCAGGTTGGACGGCACCATCTCGCACTTGTTGTTGTATCGCATGACGGCATCGTTGAAGGCCTGCCGTGCAAACGAGATCTTGTTCTCGGTCGTCGAGAGCTCTTCGGACAGCTGCATCATGGTCTTGTCCGACTTGAGGTCGGGATACGCCTCGGAGAGGGCGAAGAGCCGGCCGAGCACGCCGCTCAAGCCGGCTTCCGCACTTGCGAGCCCCTGCATGGCCTGGGCATCCCCTGGGCTGGCGGCCGCCCTGGTGCGCGCTCCTTCGGCGGAATTCCGTGCGGCGATGACCGCTTCCAGCGTCTCGCGTTCATGCGCGAGGAACCCCTTGGCGGTTTCGACCAGGTTCGGAATCAAGTCATGGCGCCGCTTGAGCTGCACGTCGATTTGGGCGAACGCGTTGCGGAAGCGGTTCCGAAGATTGACCAAGCCATTGTAGATGCCCGCGAACCAGGCGATCAGGGCGATAGCGAGCACCAACAAAGCAATCAGCCAAACCATGGCGTCCTCCCCTACCTGCAAAAGGCGCTTTCAGTGTAAGTGCCGCTCCCTAT
>CAMYMX010000305.1 GCA_947259605.1 uncultured Polyangiaceae bacterium
CCTGGGGCTCCCACGCATCCCCCGTGCCCGTCTCGAGCAGGGCCGGGGTGCCCCAGACGCCGCTCGTCATTTGGTTCGCGTAGATGTTGAAGATGGTCCCGTCGTATTGGGTCCACACCGCCACTGCATCGCCGTTGGGGTCGACCGCCACCTGGGGGCCAAACGCATCCCCCGTGCCCGTCTCGAGCAGGGCCGGGGTGCCCCAGACGCCCGACGTCAATCGGTTCGCGTAGATGCTCCACACGCTGCCGTCGTGTTGCCGCCACACCGCCACCGCGTCGCCATTGGGGTCGACCGCCACCTGGGGGTTAGCCGCATCCCCCGTGTCCGTCTCGATCAGCTTCGGCGTGCCCCAGGGGCTGTTTGTGATGTTGATCGTGTAGTAGCCACTTGCGGTGGATCCCACCTGGTTGGACTTCACAACCACTCTCAGCACGCTCTCTCCGTCGGGAATCGGGGTAGGAATTGTGACCTCACCGCTTCCCGTGCCGATCGGACCTGAGCCGATCGTCGTGGTCCCAACCAGCCATTGCCAGCTGATGTCGTTGACCCCGAATACGGCCTGGGCCCGCACCGTGACCGGGCTGCCGCTGGTGGAGACATCGTAACTTCGGTTGAGCGTGTCAAAGCCAACGATGAGGTCGGGTCCTCCATCGACTTCGAACTCGAGATTGGTGAGGTCGGTATTCCCCCTGTCGCAGGTCTGCCCCTGGAGAAGCGCAAGCGACAACGCGACTCCCAGCGCAAGAGCGTAACTCCGCGGCTGAATCACACGGCGTGCATCTCTCATGGCGCCTCTCCTCTGGTCTTCACTGTCATCGATCACCGGCGAGGGCCCCGCACATGCGTCAACCTGCGCGAACGGTGCCGGCACTTGCTCCATCCGGCGTTTCGTGGGCAATCCAGGGGCCTGGCGATTGGCCTAGCCCGACCGTCTAGCAACAGCAGCGGTTTTGTCAATCGCCACTTTCGGCCGTCGCGTGCAAGATCGATGCGCGAAGAGCCGCAGCGCGAATGGTTTCAAGCGATTGCAGGGCACATACGTAATTGTTCTCCCCGACCTCGGTAAAGGGTCTCGTATGCGTCACGCGACTCACGATTTTGCGTTTGAGGGGTGGGGGGGTAGCGGGTGAGTGGCTACGGCTGCACCTCAAACGCACCCACGTCGCACATTGAGGGCTCGCACCGCCGTCTGTGACAACCCCTCACTGCTGAAGGTTACATTCCCCGGTTTCGCAAAACCCAGGGAACCCCCCAAGCGGGTTGAGAAGGAGACACTCGGTCCCATCTTCCAGACCGTCGCAATCAGTCGGCACGCACTCGTCCTCAATGCAAAGGCCGTCATTGCCCACGAATGCGCATTGCGTCCAGTCCACGAAGCCGGTGCAATCGCTCACGCGGTCGGCGCAGCTACCATCTTCGCAAACACCGCAACACCTATCAGGTTCGGGCACACAACCCGCCCCGTCATCGAGGTTGGAGCAGTCAGTTGGTAGGCAGTCGGCCTCGTGACACAAGCCGGTGGTGTCTCCGACTTTGCACGGCGTGAAGTTTTCGACGTCTACGCAACTACTGACAACGCCGCCGCCGGTCTCACTGCACCCGACCAACGGTATGACGCCCAGCGCCACCACGCACATGAATCCAAACAAATACCGCATGACGAACCTCCCTTCAGAACACGAGTCGCGATCGGGCAAGGTCCCATTGAACCCGGCGTGGCCTGCTCTCCTCGGCTTTCCGCAACGTGCGCACATCTTGCTTGCCTGTGCGCAGCCGAACGGCACTGACTATCGTCCCTGCGAGGCCACCAGCCGTCAGGGCCATGCCGCTCCAGCCGACCGGTGCGACCCAACCTGGCGGGGAGCAGGGGACGTCCGAGAGCCCGATGTCGATGCAAATAGACCCTGCCGCTGCCGCGAGCACCATCCCCAAGCCGATACCGAAAGCAACAGTGGAAAAGCCGAGGCCAGCCGTCGCCCGCTGCACACGGAGTTCCGCCTCCCGGAGCGTGTATCCATCCAATGTTCGCGGCGGGCTTGGGGCAACTTCAGCACCGGAAGCATCTAGCTGCAGCTGTAACGCGGGTTCTTCAGGTGTTGGCTCTAACGCGGGCTCTCGGGGCGGGGCTTGCAGGGGTTCTCTGGGCGCGAGCTCGGGGTAGAACTCCTCTAGCCAGCCTTCCCAATCGTCTTGTGCGCTCACGCTTAGCGGCGAAGCCACCAACGCCAGCGCCAACACAAAGCCAACCACGTCCCCCATGAGAAACCCCCCGACCGACCCGCACATAGGGATCATGAGCAACGTGGGTTCGCGAGCCTCACAGCGATATACGTAATTCTTTACCGAAGAGCGGATTCTGGGCGCAGCTTCTGCGTTTGGGGCCTGGGGGCGCAGCGGGTGCGTCGACCGCCGGCTTGTTGCGATCCGCAGGACGCAACGCGAAGGAAGCGCGGGTCTAGTCGGTTCATACACGTCCCGTGACCGGAGCCAGCGGCTATGGAAGAAAAACCGCCGACTAAACACGAGTCTAGCGCCGAAGCGGAACACGCGCCCGAAGAGCTAGAGGCCCGCCTTCGTCAGTTGGCGGAGGACTCTTGGGCAGCGTACTTCCGCGATCGAACCGAAGAGAATTTGCAGCGAGCGAACCTGCTGTGGGCCATGAGCTATTTGCCGAAGCGAAGAAGGAAGCTGGCGCAGTACGAAAGGCAGCTAGCCGGAATAAAGGCGCGAACGAACCCGCCGCACCCGGATCGGTTTTGGCGCAAGGCGTGGCTTTTCCTCATTCCGAACCTCGCTGCGTCCGAAGAGAACGATCAAGAAGTAGCGCGGTTGCTGCGGTGATAGCGGAAGAGAACTTCGTGCCGGAGCTCTGCAAGTGCCGCGGGGAAGGGCCTTGGAACCCCTTGCTCGTGGCCCGCGCTGTTCTTCGCGGCCTTGGTATGGGCAAGGACGACGCGAAAGACCTTCTCCGGAAGAAGCAGTGGGAAGCGTGGCTTCGCGAGCACGGCGCACCCTAGGCCGTGGGTTCCGCGTTTGGGCATGACCGGGCCGCGAAAAAGTGTCCAGAATTTGCCCAGCGCCCGAAATTGAAAAACCCGGGGGCTGTGTAACCCCCGGGAATCGTTGGCGCGGCGGACGGGACTCGAACCCGCGGCCTCCGGCGTGACAGGCCGGCGTTATAACCAACTTAACTACCGCCGCATCCACCTCAGGGCATGGCCCTTCGGGACCGGCCTTGTAGCCTGGGGGGTAGGGGCTGTCAAAGACATGAAGTCTTTCTGGTTTTCGCCCGACGTCGGGTCATGTTTCGCTGGCGCTGGCGCTGGCGCTGGCGCTGGCACCGACGCTGACTCGGCTTCGGCCCGGCCTCACACCGTCTGGGCGTTCCACGTCGGGCGCGGGACCGGGCGATGGCAGAGCTCGTCAATGGCTCTCGGCACGACCTCGGACGCCGGTGGCATGGCCTGGGTGCGAGCTGCGAGCTCTTCCCGTGGCTTGTCGAATTCCGCCTCGAAGCGTCGAATGACATCGACGGTGCAGCGATCGACGGCGGCGGCGACACCGATGCCGGCGGCTTCGACTAGGCGGGCGTTCAACTCATGCTCCGGATCGTCTTCGCGATGTAGCGCGAGCATCGGGATGCCGAGCATGGCGCACTCGGCCGGCAGATGGTTGCCCGCCGAGCCTACCACGGCCCGGCATTGGCTCAGCGCCTCGCCGAACGCGGTGACGTCCGGTGAATGCAATTCGACTCCCTCGGGCACGCTGCGCGGCTCCCCAAACAGCTGCACGCGGTGGCCTCGGCGCGCAAGCTGCTCGAGCGCCATCGCCCCGTTGCCGTCCCGAAAGTAAGCCAGGATGAAGTCCTCGCGCGAGAGGTGCGGATCGACTTCGCTACGGAGATCGGGACGCGCCACGAGGGTGCCTTCGGTGCGTGGCTCGACAGGGGCGAAGTGGACCGCCACTCGACGGCACGCGGGCCAAGACGAGCTTGCGACGTTGACGACCTCGCGAATGTGCCTGTGGAATGGCAACCCCTCGGGCAGACGCGTGTGATGGAGAATCAGACCGTGTCCGACTGCGACGACCGGGATCCCTATCGACCTTGCGGCGTTGACCGAGGGCCCGTCGCCATCGCTCACCACGAGGTCGGGACGCCATCGCCGGAAGCGCTCTCGATCACCCCGCAGCCGGAGCGTGAACGCGCGAATCATCCCCTTGCCCGGCATGCAGGGCAGGACGGGCTGGGAACAAGGAAGCCCTTGGAGCGTGTCCCAGGCCGCGCCGGCGCAGAAGACGCGTGTTTCACAGTGTCCGTGTAGAGCCTCGATGACGGCCCGCGTCCGGATGGCGTGGCCCTTGCCTCGGCCGTGAACGAAATATGCGATGCGAATCATTGTCCGTGCTCAGGCGTATGTGCGTGGGGCCGGTTCGTGACGGCCCGAAGTATCCCGGAGGCTAAGTTGACGACAAGACGAGAATTTTCCCCTTCATCGGGACGCAACGTGCAGGGTTGGCCCGGTTTTCGCAAAGAGGGGGGATGGAGCGGGAGAATGTCTCCGAAAATCCCGAAAAAGGGCCCGAAACCGCGGCAAATAGCTCCGTGGGATGGGGTTCATGTGGTTGGTTGTAGTTATCCGGCAACAGCTTTTTTCACAGGGTGTGAATCTGATTCACGGTTGACAGTCTCATTGGTGACACAGATGGAGGGCCTTGATGTATTCGCATGAGCGACGATGGCTACGCCGATTGGCGATTCTAAATGATTACGTGCGGATTCCGTACGCAAATGGGTCGTCCTACGCCTCTCAGTTCCTTTACAGGGAAATGTCCGCACGCGGTCACGAAGTTACGATCGTCGGGCCCGATGATCCCCATGCGCAGCCGAGCGAGCTGCCGCCGCGTCACATCTCGCTGCCGAGCATCCCGCTGCGCAATCACCCCGGTTTCTATCTCGCGATGCCTTCCCGCGCTTCGCTCGAGTCCCTGAAGGACGCCAACTTCGACATGCTGCTCGCGCAGAGCCCGAGCGGCTTGCTCTACGCCGGCGGCTGGCTCCGGCAGCAGCACGGCGTGCCGCTGGTTTGCGTCAACACGGTGCACATGCCGAGCGTCTACAACGTCGTGCTTCCCGATACGCTGCACCAGGTGGCCTCGGTCAATCGGCT
>CAMYMX010000306.1 GCA_947259605.1 uncultured Polyangiaceae bacterium
GACGACTCAGCGTCGTCAAACCTTCTGCCACCGTCGCCGTTGCCCAGCGGGCGCGCGAGCTGAAGGCGCAGGGCATCGATGTGCTCTCCTTCAGCGTGGGTGAGCCGGACTTCGATACGCCCGCGCACATCCGCGACGCCGCAAAGAAGGCGATCGACTCGGGAGTCACCCGCTACACGGCGGCGCGGGGTACCGTCGAGCTCCGCGAAGCGATCTGCGATGCTTCGGCGAAGCGCCGGGCAGGGGTGACCTATGATCCTTCCGACGTCGTCGTTTCGGTCGGCGCCAAGCACACGCTCTTCAATCTGGCGTTGGCGCTCTACGACGAAGGCGACGAGGTTCTGATCCCCGCGCCATACTGGGTGAGTTATCCGGAGCAAGTTCGACTCGCCGGCGCGGAGCCCGTCATCGTTCAGACGACCGAAGAACGGGGCTTCCGCATGACGCCCGAAGTGTTGCGCGCTGCGATCACGCCTAAGACCAAGGCGCTCATCCTCTGCTCGCCTTCGAACCCCACGGGCGCGGCCTACACCGGCGACCAGCTTCGTGCGCTCGCCGATGTTGCCGCCGAGCACGACTTCTGGATCATCGTCGACGAGATCTACGGGCAGCTGGTGTATGGGGGCTTCGAACAGAAATCGATTGCCGAGGTCGCACCCGAGCTCAAGGATCGCATCATCATCGTCGACGGCGTTAGCAAGACCTTTGCAATGACCGGCTGGCGCATCGGCTGGATGCTCTCCCCTGCGTACGTCGCGAAGGCATGCGAGAAGATCCAAAGCCAGTCGACCACGAACCCGAGCTCGATCGCCCAAAGTGCCGCCATCGCCGCGCTCCGCGGCCCCTGGGAGCCCTTGGAGGAGATGCGCCAAGCGTTCGAGGCGCGCCGAAGCATCATCGTCAGTGGGCTCAACGCGATCGACGGGATCAGCTGCGGGATGCCCGAAGGCGCCTTCTACGCCTTTGCGAACGTACAGGGCCTCATCGGCAGGCAGGGCGGCGGCAAGAAGCTCGAAACCGACCTCGACGTCGCAGGCTATCTCCTCGAGGAAGCGCGTTGCGCCGTCGTGCCCGGGACTGCGTTTGGCGCGCCCGGCTTCGTGCGCATTTCGTATGCGGCGTCCAACGAGATGATTCGCGAGGGGTTGAAGCGGATTGACGAGGCTGTTGCGAAGCTGAGTTGAGCAGCGACAAGGGCTCAGCCGTCATCGCTGGCGCTTCGCGAGCGCGATTCCTACGCGTGCGAGCAGCGCGACGCCCAGTACCGTCACTAGTAGGGCGCTCGGCGTCCTCGGGGCGTAGCCGGCGCTGAGTAGCAACAAGAGGGCTCCGCCGAGCTGCCGGCGAATCGCATCCTTCGACATGATCGCCGCGACGGTCACCGCCGCGCCCACGCCCAGGGGGATCGCGTAGAGGATGAAGTCCCGATCGGGCAAGAAGTCGAGTCGCAGTGCACCGTAGAGTAAATCGGGCAGGTCTCGCCCGACGGCGTGTTTCCACACGGTCATCCCCGTCGCGACCGCGCCTGCGGCCAAGGCCGACAGGACGATAGCCGTCTTGCCGCGCAGGCCCCGCCAGGGAATCGAAATCGCAAAACCGATTGCGATCGGCGCCGCCAGATAGGCTAACTCGCCAGACCAGCGAAAGGCGTTGGAGAGGCGCTCGGTATGCTCCCAGTACGTGCGTTCGCCGACCAGGTTTATCACCATCGAGAAAACGGCGCTCAACGCCGCGACGAGCGTCAGCACCAACGCGACCGTGACGGGGCGGGTAGAGCGCCAATGCATTCCAGCGAGAATCAGAAGTAAGATTGTCGCATGGGCTAGGCCTGCGACCACGATGACGAGCTCGGGCCTGGTCCATGCGCGCGGCAAGAACGTCATCAACGTGACGATCGGAACCAGAAGCCAGCCGGAGCTCGCGATGCCCGCGCGCGCAGAAAACGGGAGCCCGTTCTTGGGCGACGAAAGCGATGCGAGGCAGAAACCCAGAGCGACGAGGGCGCTCACTACGCTGAGATTGCGCGCGAAGCCGCCCCAGGTGCCGAGTCGAACGAGCGCATCCGTCGACCAGGCTTCATGCCCCATGAGAATCAGGATGCGATTGACCAACAGGTCGGCCAAGGCCGCGGCGCCCGCCATCCACGCGAGCGGAGGGACGGCAGCGAGGTAGGGCGAACCTTCGTCTTCTATGGGCGTGATGGGGGCCACGGCGGCTAGCGATGAGTCGATGCCCTCGGTCAAGATTCAGGGACCCTACGCGCGCAATCTAGCGTATTCAAGGCTCTCTGCTAGAACGTGGCAGATGACCGTCCGTAACGACTGGACTAGAGACGAGGCGCGTGCGCTTCACGATCTGCCGCTCACCGACCTCCTGTTTCGGGCGCAGGAAGTCCATCGTGCAACGCAGCCACGCGATGCGGTGCAGCTCTGCTCGCTTCTGTCGATTAAGACCGGCGCCTGCCAAGAAGACTGCTCATACTGTCCGCAAAGCTCGAAATATGACACCGGCGTCGAAGCCGAGCGCCTCATGGATGTCGCCGAGGTGCTCCTCAAGGCGCGCGAAGCCAAAGAGGCCGGCGCCAGCCGTTTCTGCATGGGGGCGGCGTGGCGGAGCCCGAAGAAAGGGAGCCGGCAATTTCAGCAGGTCTTGGAAATGGTGCGTGGGGTGCGTTCGCTCGAGATGGAAGCTTGCGTGACCCTCGGAATGCTCGATGACGAACAAACCCAAGAGCTCAAGGACGCCGGCCTCACCGCGTACAATCACAACCTCGACACGTCCGAGGAGTACTACGGCGAGATCATCACGACCCGCACCTACAAGGACCGGCTGGATACGATCGCGCGAGTGGCCGCCGCAGGAATTTCCGTTTGCGCCGGCGGAATCATCGGCATGGGCGAAAGCATCGACGATCGCGTCGGCATGCTCGTGACGCTCGCCAACCTTTCCCCGCAGCCTGAGAGCGTCCCGGTCAACGCTCTCGTACCGGTCCCCGGGACGCCGCTGGGCGATCGGAAGCCGGTCGATCCGCTCGAGCTCGTACGCATGTGCGCCGCCGCGCGCATCATGATTCCCGGGGCGCGAGTGCGGCTCTCGGCGGGGCGGGCTTCGCTGAGCCGCGAGGCACAGCTCCTCTGCTTCATGGCAGGCGCCAACAGCCTATTTTTTGGCGACAAGCTGCTCACGACCGGAAACCCGGACCACGACGCGGACCTGAGCTTGCTCCGCGATGCAGGGCTTTCCGCCCTTGCCCCCGCTTCCGACGCCGCCGAGTAGGGCTTCTCGCCTGAAATTGTTGCGCTTTTGGGGGCGAGCGCCTATTGAATTTGATTTGCAACATCTATCCGCTATAAAGAGTCAATGCTCGTGTGCCACTGCCACGCGGTCAATGACCGAACCATTCGCCAATGCGTCAACAACGGCGCGCGAAGCGAGCACGAGGTGCGCGAGGCCTGCGGTGCCGGATCTAGTTGCGGGAGCTGTAGGCCGGCGATCGATCGCCTGATCGAGCTTCACCACGACTCCCAGAGCGGAATCAACGACAGCGGCGCGCAGGGCTGACCTCGCGCTGATAACGCATTTCAAGTTCAGCTTTGATGCATTGCCACGGGTAATCGCGGTCTCTATGCTCGCCCGAAGGAAGATTCATGAAGGGCAACGAAGAAGTCATCAGCGTGCTCAACGAGGTTCTCACCTCCGAGCTCACCGCAATCAACCAGTACTTCATTCACTCGAAGATGTGTGAGGACTGGGGGTTGGAGAAGCTTGCCGCGAAAAAGCGCGAGGAGTCGATGGAAGAAATGAAGCACGCCGACCTCATCATCGCGCGGGTTCTGTTTCTCGAAGGCGTCCCCAACATGCAGCGCTACTTTCCAGTCAAGGTTGGCGAGGATGCCATCGAGCAGCACCGGCTGGATCTCGAGGTGGAGTACGACGCGGTCAAGCGTCTGAATGCCGGCATCGCCACTTGTGCGGAAAAGGGCGACAACGGTAGCCGCGACCTCCTTCAGATGATTCTTCAGCAGGAAGAAGAAGGCATCGAATGGCTTGAAGCGCAGCTCCATCTCGTCGAAATGATCGGCAAAGAGCGGTACCTTGCCGAACAGGTCAGCGCCGGCGCCTAGCTCCTTCTCGCCTGCCTGCTAAAAGCCAAACGATGAACGCGCATCCGCTCGCTGGCCAGCCCGCGCCGTCCAATGTTCTCGTCGACGTCGCGAAGCTCATCACTGCGTACTACGAGACCAAACCCGACCCTGATGATCCGAGCCACCGAGTGAGCTTTGGCACCTCGGGGCACCGGGGCTCGTCGTTTCGCCGCAGCTTCAACGAGCCTCACATCCTCGCTACGACGCAAGCGATCTGTGACTACCGCGGGGCCGAAGGGATCGACGGGCCGCTCTTCATCGGCATCGATACACACGCGCTATCGGAACCCGCTGGCAGGACCGCGCTCGAGGTCCTCGTCGCCAACGGCATCGAGACCTGCATGGCGCCGGAAGGTCATTTCACGCCAACGCCGGCCATTTCTTTTGCGATCCTCGAACACAACCGAAACAACTCGCGCGACGGCGACGGTATCGTCGTCACGCCGTCCCACAATCCGCCCGAAGATGGTGGCTTCAAGTACAACCCGCCGCACGGTGGGCCCGCGGACACCGAGGTCACCTCGTGGATCGAACGCAGGGCCAATCAGCTCTTAGCATCCGGTCTAAAGGACGTGCAGCGAGTTCCATACGAATCAGCGCTTCGCTCCGAAACCACTCATCTTCACGATTTCATCACGCCCTACGTCGAAGGGCTCGAGACCGTCCTCGACATGCATGCGATTTCAAGCGCGGGGCTTCGTATCGGGGTCGACCCGATGGGTGGCGCCGGCATCGAGTACTGGCCTCGAATCGCCGAGCGCTACGATCTCCGGCTCGACATCGTGAACGATGTCATCGACCCCACGTTTTCTTTCATGACGCTCGATCGCGACGGGAAAATCCGCATGGATTGCTCTTCGCCGTATGCGATGGCGAGTCTGGTCGATCTCCGAAATCAGTACGACATCGCGTTTGGCAACGACACGGATTTCGATCGGCACGGTATCGTCACCAGCAGCTGGGGGCTTCTCAACCCGAATCACTACCTCAGCGTCGCCATCAGTTACCT
>CAMYMX010000307.1 GCA_947259605.1 uncultured Polyangiaceae bacterium
ACATTCTGTCCGAGGTCGAAGCGGTCTGCGACCGGGTCATCATCATTCGGGAAGGCGAAAAGGTCGCCGACCTCGTGCCCGGGGATTCCGAGACCAGCCTCGAAGAGGTGTTCGCCGAGCTGACGACAGCCGGTACTGCGAAGGAGGCCTCATGAAGAGCGCGTGGGTCGTTCTGAAGCGAGAGCTCGCTTCGTTTTTCGTTTCGCCGCTCGCCTACGTCGTGCTCACGTCGTGGCTCGTCTGGAACGGCGTCTGGTTTTGGATGCTCACCGAGTTCTACGCCCGCAACGCCGTCTCCTCGGGCGCATCGAGTCCACTGTCCGGCTTTTTCGGCGGAAGCGCACTCTTCTTCATCCCGCTGCTGGTGTTCGTGCCGGTCTTGACGATGCGCCTGGTCGCCGGTGAAAAGCAGGCCGGAACGATCGAGACCTTGATGACCGCGCCTGTCTCGGAGGGCGCGGTGATTCTGGGCAAGTACGTAGCCTCGCTCGTCATCTGGTGCGTTCTCTGGCTCCCGACGCTCGTCTACGCGTGGATCATGAGCCAGCACGGGAGCGTGGATTGGGGAGCGGTAACCGCAAGCTACTTCGGAATTTTCTGTCTAGGCGCGTACTTCATGGCGGTGGGCCTGCTCATGAGCGTGCTGGCGCCGACCCAAATCGTGGCTGCCGTCCTCGCCTTCGTGACGCTCGGCGTTTTGTTCACAGTGGGCATCGGCGAGTTCGTCCTCGACGGAACGGCACGCGAGATCTGCGGCTACGTGAGCATGCTCGGCCACATGCAGAGCTTCGCCAAGGGCGTCATCGACACCCGGTACCTGGTCTTCGATCTTACGCTCGCTGTCCTGGCCGTCGGTCTGAGCATCGGGGCGATGAAGGCGAGGAGGCACGGATGAGCGCCCAGCCTCGCGCGCGCTTGAACCTCTTGCTGACTGCGGTGCTCGGCCTCGTCGTCGTGGTCCTGGTGAACTACATCTCGTCGCGCCACTACAAGCGATGGGACTGGACCAGCCACGGCCTTTTCACGCTGTCGGACCGCAGCCAGCAGGCCTTGCAGGAGCTCGACCAGGACGTCGACATCTACGTCTTCCTCGGACGCGACGAGCAGGACTTCGCCGACGTCGAGACCCTGCTCGAAGAATACAAAGCGGTCACCGACCGAATTCGGGTGGAGTGGGTCGACCCCGACCGCGACCGCGCGCGCTACCAGGTGCTCGCGGACAAGTTTGGAATCGACAGCTGGCTTGCCGGCGACGTGACGCTCTCGCAAGTGCCGGTCGTCGTCACGAGCGGCGATCGGAAATGGAAAGTCGAGCGACATCAGCTCATCGTCGAGGACTTCGAGACCTTCGAGGACGCCGACGGACACAAGCTCGACCTTCAGTCCGAGCGTGCGCTCACCGGTGCGATCCTCGAGGTGACCACGGGCGAGCCAAACAAAGTCTGCGTGGCGACGGGTCATGGCGAGTGGGAGGTCGGAGCGTACGGCGAGCGCAGCTTTGACCCGGTGGCACGCGAGCTTGAATGGGAAAAGATCGAGGTCGAGCCGTTCGAGATTCGTACCGGCGATGTTCCGGAGGCGTGCGATGCGCTCTTCGTCATCAGCCCGCAGCGCCCGTTCTCCAAAGAAGAAGTGGGCATCGTCGAACGGTACCTCGCCTTGGGCGGGAACCTGCTCTTGACCTTCGATCCTGTTCTCAAAAAGGAGAAGTTGACGTCGACGGGCTTCGAGAGCGCGCTCGAAGCGCGGGGGATCATCGTCGGTGCGGATCTCGTCATCGAAAACGACACCGCGCAGCAGCTGCCCGGCAACCCCGGCGACCTGTTCCTCGTGACCAACGTCGGCACCCATCGCCTCGTCGATACCATTCAGAAGCGCGGCGGGGGGATCCTCCTGGCGGTTGCCCGCTCGGTCGATGTCGTCGATGGTAGCGACACTGAGATTCTCTTTCGCACGAGCCCGGCCGCCGTGGCGGAGACCGACCTGCAGCGCGCCCTCGACCCAAACGCCAAAGGCAAACCGACGCCGCCCAGCGCCGCGCCTCTGGCGGTTGCCTGGGAGTACGTACCGCCGCTCGGTGATGACCTCCTGCCGGTCAAGGCCGACGGCCCGACCCCGGGCCGATTGCTGGTGATGGGCGACAGCGACTGGATGAGCTCTGAGCTCCTCGAGAACCCGCAGCTCTCGAACATCGACCTGCTGTCGTCGGCCGTCGGCTGGCTCACGCAGCGGGAGGCCCTAATCAACATTGCGCCGCGCAAGACCAACGCCCGCGCCGTGATCATGAGCGACGCGGATCTGCAAAACCTCTTGTTCCGCGTCGTCGTGCTCTTACCGCTGGCCGCACTCATTGCCGGCTTTGGCGTTTGGTGGTCGAGGCGCTCATGAGCGCGCGCACGCCCATCGTCTTGCTCGTGGTCGCAGCCGTCCTGTTCGCCTACGTGATGCTGTTCGAGCGCGGCGGCCCGGGGCGCAAAGAAATCGACTCCCGGTCCGGCTTGCTGTTGGAGGCGGTTGTCCGGGACCGGATCACCCGCGTTCGAATTGCTTCCGGCGACGAACGCGTCGCGCTGCTCCGAACGGGTGAGGGCTTCGATGAAGCGTGGACGCTCGAAGAGCCGAGGGAAGCGCCCGCCGACCCCGAAGTCATCGAGGACTACCTTCGCAACTGGGAGTTCGCAATCCCGGTTCGTACGCTTCAAAACCCAAGCCCCGAAGACCTTCGGAATTTCGGCATCGAGACGCCCATTGCGGAGGTGAGCTTCGAGATGGGGCGCGCGAAGGTGCGCATTTCACTCGGTTCGGGCGCTCCAGTGGACGGAGGCGGCTACGTGCGCATCGACGACCGTCGGGAGATCTCCGTCGTCGGCAAAGACGTGGTCGCGCTTTTTGAGCGCAGTCCAGACGCATTCGAGCTCGAGGGCGATGCCGGCGCACCGGACCTTTCGGACCTGCTCGTCGCTGAGCCCGATGCGGGCGTTGCCGCGCCCTGACTACTTCTCCGAGCCCTTGGCGAGCGTCTCGTGCGACGCGTATTCCAACAGCCCGTTGCTCGTGTTGAACCCACCGGACGAAATCAGCGTGAAGTGACCCTTCACCCGAACCTTGTTTCCGACTGCGAGGTCTTTCGGCACGACGACCTCACCCGCGATGGTGCTGGTCTTGCGGCCGCGACGTGCGCGCTGGAGCTGTTCCTGATTGTCCGCGTACCCGACGACCAGCAATTGCTCGGCGCGGTCGGTCTGGTCCGCCGTGTCGGCGATGAACATGTGCGGCGCGGCGACCTTTGGGCACTCTTCCTTCTTCCGCTTCTTGCAAACGGGCGGCTCGTAGATTTCGATGATGTAGCCGGTGACGCCGAGGTCTGCGTCGAGCAACTTGCTCGGACGCTGACGCAGGCCGTACACGCTGTACGACTCATCTTCGTACGTGGTTGGAAACGGCGGTGGCGGAAGCGTCGGAACCTCGGGAAGGTTCGGCACGATTTCAGGCAGTTTTTCAGCTTCGGCTTCGGGCTCCGAAGCGGACGTAATCTGTTCACAACCGGCGCTCAGCAGCACCCCGGCCACCATCAGGCCTATTAGACGAGCTCCCATGTTTCCCCCTGTCCCAACAAACTAACACGGGCGATTCGAGAGCGACAATCTACGGGGGGGTTCGGGCGCATCGACCGTCCTCGGCTAGGGGCTGTTCCAGAGCCATTTTCAGCGTGGGCGGAACGTCTTCGGTGCTGCGGAGCTGCTCGACGGCCGCAGCGGCCTCCGGACTTCCGAGGGCTCGGAGCGCCTCGATGGCCAGCGCGGCGTTGTTCAAGTCCTCGGTGAGGGCGTTGCCCGGCGACGCGCGCATCACCACGCGAAACAGGGCCTCGGCAGCATCGGTCCGGCAGTGGGCGACCACGTAGTCGATGGCAGCAGCCGTCACCAGCGGCCATTCGTCACGGGCGCGGAGCCTTCGGTGAATCCGCTCCCAGCCTTCGTCGGACGCGGAACCGGTGAGCACCTCGATGGCAACCGCACGCACCTGCGACATCGAATCGTCGACCGACGCGACCACCACCGCAAGAGCCTCCCCCTCGCTTCGGAGGCTGCGCACCGCGGCGGCGCGCACCATGGGCCAAGGGTCTCGGCGGGCGAGGGTGGCCCGTTCCAGCATGGAGCCGCCGTCACCCGACAAGACCGTTGCTGCGCTCGCACGCACCCGCGGGTAAGGGTCGTGTAGAGAAGCCCGGGCGTCTTCGCGATGTCCCCGCTCGGCACTTGCCTCGACCGCAGCCTGGCGCAGCATCCATTCCTCGGGCCGGTCGACTTGGCTTCGCACCCAGCGGTCGATTTCACCGCTCGGGCCGGCCGCGGCGGCGCCCTGAAGCAGCCGCCAAGCCGATGGGAAATCCTTCGACCTCGGTGCAGCATAGGCGACGAACGAAGTCATCGGGGCGCGTCGCCCCTCCAAGCCCACCAATCCTAGGGAGGCGCTTGCGACCGCGGACACCGCCGGTTCGTTGGCCAGCCATGCGCGAAGCGTGGTATTGGCCTCGGCCGCGGCGCGCTGTGCTGCGGTGCCGAGCGCCGCACGAAGCGCGGGGCGATCGGAGCCGCCTGGTTCGGCCATCGCGTCGAGCAAGGGCGCGATCGCGAAATCGGGATCAGCGCGCGCGAGAAGCGACGCGGCGCGGTCACCCACAGCAGGATCCGAAACGAGCGAGGCCAAGGCGCTCCGTCCGCGAGAGTCGAGCTGCCGCAACGCGACGAAGGCCTTGTCGCGCAGATCGGCGTCGTCCGACCGAGCAGCCTCGACCAGCGCATCGATGGCCGCTTCGTGATTCACCGCAAGGCGAGTGAGTGCGCCGATCGCGCGCTTTTGACCAAGCAAAGAAAGCGTCGGCCACGCCGCGCGGATTTGCTTCGCAGCTCGCTTGCCGCCCGCTTGAAGCACGTACAACGCGGCCGTTGCGCGGTCGTGGTCGGCGTCGAGCTGGCTCACGGCATCGGCAATCGCCGCCGGATCGGTCGTCGCACGCGCCGTCCCCGCGACACCGCAGAGGGCTAGAACGGTCGCTAGTGCAAGAGCGCGTCTGGCGTTCGTCGTTCCCACTCGGTCACCGTCCCGTTCCGCAG
>CAMYMX010000308.1 GCA_947259605.1 uncultured Polyangiaceae bacterium
CGTCGGTCCCGACCAAGATGTTGTGCGGTGAAACGTCACGGTGGACCAGCTTCAGAGGCTTGCCTCCCTCGTCCGTGAGTCGGTGTGCCGCGCCCAAACCCTGCAATGCATCGATCAGCACTCGGCATACGAATGGCTGGGGAAGTCTCTCGCCACGCTTGGCGGCGCGCCCGAGGAGCGCACCGAGGTGATTGCCTTCGATGTATTCCATGACGAGGAAGTAGCCGTCGCCAGGGCTGTCGCTGATGTCGAGCGTAGGCACCACGTTCATGTGGCGAATCCGAGCTGCGAGCCTCGCTTCGTCGAGGAACATCGAAATGAACTCCTGCTCGTACGCGAGGTGAGGGTGCAGCATCTTGATGGCGACGAGGCGTTCAAACCCCGCGACGCCTTGTGCGCGCGCGGCGTACACGGACGCCATCCCGCCAGAGGCCAGCTGCGTCAGGATCTCGTAGCGACCGAGGTGCCGACCAGCCATGGTTCGGGAAGGCGGCACGGATCCTCGAGAGCTAGCGGGCGCATTCATCAAAAGCGACCCTTGAGCGTCAAGAGGCCCCCTTGCTTGCTGACTCCGACCGCAGGTGCGACGCGCTGGGCTGCGGCTTCTCGAGACTCTCCCCTCCAGTTGGTGAACGCGCCCAGAACGGCGGTCGTTGCCGCCATTCCAGCGGTGACTCCGATGAGGATGTTGGTTCTGCGCTCCTTCTTGCGACCGTCCTCGAGAAGGGATTGAGCAAGCTCGGCCGGAGTGGGAGAACCTCCGTTGTTGATGCCCGGAGAGTTGGCGGTTCGGGCTGCAGCCTCGTAGGCGTCGACGCCCCTGTTGGCGTCGATCCCGGACCAGACCGTGACCGCTCCCAGCGCAACCGTCGCACCGAGCGATGAGAAGAAACCCCAGCGCGGAATCGGCGGTGGAGAAGGAGGCGCCGGTGCGGCGAGGGTCACTTTCTGAACGTCACCTGCCGCCCCTTGCACGTATGTCGAAGTTTCACCGTCACCGAACGTTGCATGGAGCGAATGCTCCACGCCGGGTGTCGCCAAGAACGTCGGATGTTGGAGCAGGGCGCCATCGAGCTCGAGCGTACATTCCTTCTCACATTCAGCCTCGACGAGAACATTCAAGGGCCGCGCTGCTCCAATCACGGCCTTGGCGACCTTCTTGGCGCGCTCGTCCGACGGGTACCCATCGCGCAATTGCAGGGCGAGGTTTGCGGCGCGAACCGAGTTGCCTGCCTTGTCGTGCGCGCGCACGGCCTGGATCAAAGCGGCGGAGGTTGGAACCAAGCGATAGGCTCGCTCGAACCAATGCGCGGCGAGCTCGTAGCGGCCCGAAAGATACGCGGACGTGGCCTGGTCGTACGCCTCCGCGGCCTCCGTTCGATCTTCGACCGATGCGCGCGGTGGGCTCGAGGCCCGTGTTTCCGCTCTGGCAGCCGATGAGAAAAGCAGTCCGCAGGTCAAAACGGCTGGTGCGATCCACCCGCGGCCTATGGTCGTGCGTCCCATCACCAAGATTCCACCGTTAAAGATAGTAAAAATCTCGGAGGAAGCCGAATCAGCCACCGCTGCGAATGGCCTGGTGGTAGCCTTTTTTGTCGAATTGATCGAGCATTAGACGGAATTCATCGGGCTCAGGCGACCGGATCGTCGCCACATCGCGGTCGAGCGCGCCATGGGCGACCAGGTGCAATAGAGATTGATTCATCGTTTGCATGCCCGACGTGCCCTGACCGGTCTGCATGATGCCGTACATCTGATGGACCTTGTCTTCGCGAATCAGGTTTCGAATCGCCACGTTCGGCACCATCGCTTCACAGGCCATCGCCCGACCCGGCCCATCGGCGCGAGGTAGGAGCATCTGGCTGAGGACGCCCTGAAGCACGAAGGACAACTGGGCTCTGATCTGGCTCTGTTGGCCCGAAGGAAACACGTCGATGATGCGGTTGATCGACTGGACTGCAGTGTTGGTGTGGAGCGTTGCGAACACGAGATGGCCCGTCTCAGAGATGGTGAGCGCTGCTTCGATCGTTTCGAGGTCTCGCATCTCGCCGACTAGAACGACGTCCGGGTCTTGGCGCAGGACGTACTTGAGTGCGTCTTTGAAACCCGCAGTGTCGGATCCCACTTCTCGCTGGTTCACCACGCAGAGCTTGTTCGAGTGAAGGAATTCGATGGGATCCTCGACCGTCACGATGTGATGCCGATGTTCGCTGTTGATCTTGTCGATCATCGAGGCGAGTGTTGTCGATTTGCCGGAACCCGTAGGCCCTGTGACCAGGACCAAGCCACGCGGTCGCGTGCAGAGCTCTGCGACGACAGGCGGCACACCGAGCTGATCGAGAGGCCGGATCTCGAATGGGATCGCTCGGAACGCACCGGAGACTGCGCCGCGTTGTAGAAAGACGTTGGCTCGGAAGCGGGAAAGCGACTTGACACCAAAAGAGAAGTCGATTTCATGCCCTTTTTCGAAGCGCAGCCGCTGATCTTCGGTCATGACCTCGTAGCAAAGCGCTTTGCTCTCGCGCGGCTTGAGCGGCGGCGTCCTCAGCGGCATCAGCGAACCGTCGATGCGCAGCTGTGGGGGCGATCCCGTTGTGATGTGCAAATCCGAAGAGCCGCGTTCGACCATGAGTCGAAGCAACTGCCGAAGCGTGAGCCTTGGTGCCTCCTGTGGTGCCGCCATGCGCTAAAGCATATCAGAGCGGCAGGCGGTGTGCCCTAAACGCTACGGTGGGCCCACGGACCGCGTCGAAGCCAGTCTCGTCGTCGGTACTGCGAGCCGATGAGCTTGGCGACGGATGTGGCGGTCAGAAAAGACCCTTCCAAACCAAGACCGGGGGCCACCTGTTCGTTACAGAGGAACACCCCTCGAACGGGGGTACGTGTAGTCAGAGCACACACGCCCAACGCTCGTCGCGTCGGATAGTCGTACACGGCTCTCATCGTCGATGGTCCTCGGGCCCATGGGTCGCTGCACGGAAGTTCCGTATCGGCGCGGAATGCACGAGGAGGCAGGCCGTCGTGCGGGCTGTCGACCCAGATCGCGTGCTCGTCGAAGAACGGCACGACGCCGCGGACCGCATCCAGAGCATCTTCGCGAACGAAGTGAATTGGTGAGGAGCCCGTATCGACCAGGTGCTCTTCGACGAGGCGGGTCGCGGAGAGCAGCGTGCGATTGGGTTCCACGTCGCGACAGCGCAGCATGAAGGCTTGGTTCGGGTTGGTTGCACTCGTACAGCGTAAGGCAAGAGGACCGAGTGCATCTGGAATGCCTCGCTTTTCGGCGAGGAAGTGCACGGAGCAACGGTAGGCGCGTGCACGGGGTTCACCCACGCGCTCGAACATCGCAGCCATCGAGCCTCGTTCGGGAAGCAATTGGGAGAGCTCGCCGATCGGAGTTCCATGGGCAATCTGCGAACAACCGATCTCCTCATCGGTCCGCACCACATGAATGCTGTGACCTCGCCTGCCTTCGTGGCGAATGGAATCGGCCCTATCGCGAGGTCTCACATCGCCGCCCCAAGACCGAATTCGCGCGACTAGCGCTTCTTGGAACCAAGACCAACCGCCGTTGAGCTCACCCAGGCCCAACAGAACGTGGCCGTGCAACCGCGCGCGAGTGGAATCCGCATGCTGGGAGGGGACCAGACCGGAGAGGTGGGGTAGAATCGCCTCGAACGCCGTCCGCAAGGGGTGCCGCACCGCGAGCTGATTCCACGATGTCCAACCTTGCCCCTGCCGATCGAAACGCTGCACCGTTGCGGTCAATGAGAACCGCTGGCGTTCAAGAAAAGTCTCCGGAGGCCAAACGAAGCCTGGCGCGACCACCGAGTCGAGCTCGCTTCGCACCTCGGCTAGCGTACGTGTGATATCGGTACCCTGGCGCTGCACACGTGGGAACTCCCGACCGAGCTCCGCCAACCACCTATCGGCTTCGGGGTGAACATCCAAGCGATGCTCCGGGAGGAGCAACTGAAATACGTTGCCCCGATCCGCCATGCGCTGCCGGAGGTCCTGCCGGAGTGCGAGGTCTTCCAAGGTGCTCTGAACGATTGGGCTTTGCACCCCCGCCATTGACAATCCGTAGGGTTCGATCTCGACGCCCGCCAGGCGGTAGAATGGATCGGGCACCCCCTGACCCAGCACGAGAACCCGAAGGCCTTCGCGCGCCAACAACGCTGCGCACAGGAGCGGCTCGAGTCGGGTGCCTAGAACCACGACGTCGTAGAAGCTCGTCGGCACGGGTCTATGCGTCCGGCACGGTCAGCGATCGACCGGGCTCGGCAACGGGCGTAGTCACCGTGAACGGGTCGAGCGTGATTGCCCCAATTGCGATCTGATGAATCACCCCCGGCAAGAGTCGATGCTCCTGAACTTGGATTCGCGCATGTAATGATTCCGCGCTGTCACCGATGAGAACGGGAACGGCCGCTTGCGCAATAATTGGCCCCGTGTCGACGCCGGCATCGACGATGTGGACCGTACATCCGCTGACGCGCACCCCCCCTTCGAGGGCGTCTTGCGGTCCGTTGTGCCCGGGAAACGCGGGAAGCAACGCGGGGTGCACGTTGATGATGCGACCTGGAAAGCGTTCCAGCAAAGGCGTGCCCAAAACCCGCATGAACCCGGCCAAGACGACCAAGTCGGGGTTCAACGATATCACCGTTTCGGCTAGCGAGTCGTTCCATAGGTCGCGGTCGTCGACTTTGCGAAGTGAAACCACGCGAGTGGGGATTCCTCGCGCATCTGCAAAGTCGAGCGCCGCGGCCTTCTTTCGATCGGAAACGACGCCCACGATGTTTGCGTTGCACGTTCCTGCGTCGATTGCGTTGCAAATCGCCTTCAAGTTCGAACCACGACCGGAAACGAGAACGACGATGTCCATGGGAGGCTCTAGGAGGAGAAAGAAACGCCCTCGTGGTCGACGATCTCGCCCATGACAAAGGCCCGTTCGCCACTGGCGTTGAGCGCGTCCACCAGTTGCTTCGCACGACTGGGCGCGACGACCATGGTGAAGCCGACACCCATGTTGAACGTGCGCCGCATCTCGGCGTCGGCTACGGCGCCCCGTTCCTGGATGAGAGCGAAGACCGGGTCGACCGTC
>CAMYMX010000309.1 GCA_947259605.1 uncultured Polyangiaceae bacterium
GACTGCCCGTAATTTGCCCAGGGGCTGTATCCGCGTTCGCCGCTCAGGTTGTCGAACTGAATGCCCTCGGGGGGCGCGTTGTTGTGGGCGGAGCTGCTCACGACGACGACCCGGCCTTTGTGGGCGAGACGGTCGAGGAGCGAGGTAACCAAAATGAAGTGACCGATGTGGTTGGTGAAAAACTGAGCCTCGTAGCCATGCTGCTGGTTGAGCTTGGGGAGCGCCATGATGCCCGCGTTACAAATGATCGCTTCGAGCGGACGGCCGAGCGCGATAACCTCTGCAGCGCAGGCCCGAAGCGACGCGGGCTCAGACAGCTCGCAGGCAACCGCGGTGGTCTCGCCAACCACGTCGTCACAGGCCGCTTGAGCCTTTTGAACGGTTCGCGCCGCTGCGATCACGTGAGCACCGCGTTTGGCGAGAACGCGAAGGGTTTCGTGGCCGATGCCCGAGTTGGAGCCCGTGAGAAGTACGGTGCGCCCGGTCAAGTCGAGGCCGTGGGTGACGTCCTCCGCACTGCTTCCATAGCCAAAGCCGCTCGGACCTTTCCCTTTGAACATCGAGAGTAACGACATGGCTCGGGTCTAAGGCTCAGTACAGACCAGTACAAGCATTGACGTCGATGCAGTTCTCTAAGGCGCAATTCGCGCACTCTTGGGAGCCAGAGTTCGGTGGCAAACAGGGGGCGATGCAAAATGCCGTCGAACAGGCCGCGATCGTACCGTAGCAACCCGTGCAGGCGGTGGAGAGCCCGGTCTGATCGGAGATGCAGCGGGCGATGCAGTCGCCAAGCGCGTTCCGCGCCGCCTCCGAGCCGTCGGAGAGAACGCCCCCGAGCTCGGCGGCGCACGCACTGAGCGGGCAGTCGCCGGCGATCATACCGACGATCGCCGGGCCGCTCAGCTCGTCGGTTGCGAGCGCATCGAGCGCGGCTTCATCGGCATCGTTGACGCACTGATCCAAGGGCGTTGGGATGACCCCGCCGCCGCCGGAGCCGCCGTTGCCGCCCATTCCGCCTGGCAGGCTGTCGCTGACGATGAAGGCCTGGACCCCCGTGATTCGAAACATCGTGCTGAACGACTTGCAGAGCCCAGCGCCTGCGTCGTAGTCGCCGTCGGCAAGCTCGGCCATCGCGGCGTCGAACTGTTCGATGGTGAAGTTCGCGGCGTTGCCATTGTCGGTCGTCGGCACCCCGATGATGTCGCGAATGTTCGCCACATCCCAGTAGCCGGAAACCGTGCCCTGGAATCCTTCGTCGAGCAGCTCGACCCGCAACCAGCTGTCGTGAATCAAGAGCTCGTCCCGCACGATCATGATGTCGATCGGAAACAAGAGATCGATCGGGCCCGCAGTGAGTACGCCATCGACGACCGAGCCCTGGACCTCGGCGCTATGAAAGCGCGAGTCCGGGTGGATGCTCAGCGTGGCGCCGAGCAAGACGGAGTTGTCGGTGCCGAGCGCAGGCGAATCCTCGCTGCTGTAGATCTGCACGCGGACATCGTCGTCGTTCTGGGGGTCGTCGAGGCCTTCGATTTGGAGGAGGATTGTCATCGAGCCATTTTTGACCGCGCCACTGATGACCCCGTCCACCAGTTGCCCCTCGTGAAAGCCGCCGAAGACGTACTTGCCGTCTTCACGCTGCGCTTCGTTATCGATGATGGTGAGGAAGCCATAGTCGATCCCAGGCTCTTGGTTCGGTCCCGTCCAGTCGTCGTGCGCGCACTCACCGGCGCCGGGCGAGTCGCTGCGTGAAGCGCGGCCGTCGAGATCGAAGCCCTCGACACCCGCAGCCGCGTCATCGGGGTAATAGAATCCAAACGCGGATGCGACGAAACCGAGGCCAGGCAGGACTTGCGCGGCCGCTTGGCCCGTCGTGCCTCCGCTCCCGGCGATCGCGGAGATCCCAGCGTCGTCGCCCGCACAGCTGATCAAGGCCGCGCCGAGGGCCGCCGAGGCCATCATCCATGGGATTGCACCGGCGTTGCGAGTCTTCATCGATCGTCGCTCGGTGAGGCGGACACAGGTCATTTGAGCACTTCGAACCGTAGATGAAGCAGACGCGTAGCCATCGCGCGATACTAGAAACAAGCACCAGCAGGCGCAATAGGAGTCAGGTGCGCAGATGTGAACCGGAGTATGGCGATTGGATCGTAATGTGTCTCACTTTCCCAGATCAATGGCGCAAAAGCGGCCCCGGCGATCACTGCAATTCGAAAAACAAGATCGTACTTAGGTCACCCCGACGGGGCCCGGGCGCCCGTTTTTCCGCAGCAACACCCTGCAGCACAGACAGCTTGCATGGGACGCAGGCCGTACGACCCGGGACGCCCCATTCCCTACCTCGATGAAGGCGTATGCGATTTTCCAGAGCTCCGCATCGTTGGCGGACACATCGGCTACCCGCGGACCGAGGAAATGATCTCGCTCGCAACGAAGTACGAGAACGTCTACATCGGCACTGCCGCCCACACGCCCGAGCGCTACCCTGAAGCGCTCGTCCGATTCATGAAAGGCCCCGGCCGCCGAAAAGTGCTTTTCGGCAGCAACTTCCCGATGATTCAACCGGCGAAGTGCGTCGCCCAGCTCGACTCGCTCGGACTCTCGGACCAGGTGCGACGGCTCTTTCTTTGGGAAAACGCAGTGGAAACATTCCCACGGCTTCGCCGTTGCCCAACTGGCCGTGTCGGGGTAGAACGCGGAGTGAATTTATGAGTACAAAAGCAAAGCTCGACTACGACGACACGAGCTACGAGATGCCAATCGTCGAAGGCTCTTACGCCGAACGCGCGATCGACATTCGCAGCCTCCGTAAAGACACCGGCCTCATCACGCTCGACTCGGGGTTCATGAACACCGGGGCGACAGAAAGCAAGATCACCTTCATCAATGGTGAAGAGGGCATCCTGCTCTATCGAGGTTACCCGATCGAACAACTCGCCGAAGAGTCTTCGTTCATCGAGACGAGTTACCTGCTCATCTTCGGAGAGCTTCCAACTTCAAATCAGCTCGAGCAGTTCTCGAATCTGCTCACCTACCACAGCATGTTGCACGAAGACATGCGCCACTTCTTCGATGGCTTTCCCTCGAACGCGCACCCGATGGCGATCCTGTCGTCCATGGTAAGTGCGCTTTCCGCATACTACCCAGACAGCATCGAGCCGGACTCGCACAACATCACGCACATCGCGCGTCTCCTTTCGAAGCTTCGGACGATTGCGGCGTTCAGCTTTCAGAAGAGGCAGGGGCGGCCGGTCGCCTACCCGAAGAACAGCCTCGATTACTGTGGGAACTTCCTCTACATGATGTTCTCGCACCCTGCGGAGCCCACCTATGTGCCAGACCCTGAGCTCGTGAAGGCGCTCAACGTCTTGTTCATCTTGCATGCCGACCACGAACAGAACTGCTCGACCTCGACGGTCCGGCTGGTGGGCTCGAGTCAGGCGAATCTGTACGCCGCGGCGAGCGCGGGGGTTTCTGCGCTCTGGGGTCCATTGCACGGAGGCGCGAACCAGGCTGTCATCGAGATGCTCAGAGAGATCCGCGACGAAGGCGGCGATCCCGCGACGTTCATGCAGCAAGTGAAGAACCGAGAGCGAAGGCTGATGGGCTTCGGGCACCGCGTGTACAAAAATTTCGACCCGCGGGCGACGATTCTGAAGAAGTACGCAGACCGCTTGTTGCACCATCTGAAGATCGACGACGAGCTCTTCGACATCGCGCGACAACTCGAAGAGGTCGCGCTCTCCGACGATTACTTCATCGAGCGAAAGCTCTACCCCAACGTCGACTTCTACAGCGGAATCATCTACCGGGCGATGGGCATCCCGACGGAGATGTTCACCGTGCTCTTCGCTCTAGGCCGCATCCCAGGCTGGATCGCCCATTGGAAAGAAATGATGGAGGACCCGGACGTACGAATCGGGCGCCCTCGCCAAGTCTACACGGGAGAGCGGCGACGAGAATATGTTGCTCGAGAGAGCCGCCGGCCGTCGCCTCGTTAGCCTTTACTCACCTCGGCTGACCTCTGGGGATTGAAGCACATGACGCGACCCTTTGCCGTGTCGCCGCCGACCGGTGCACCGAACGCGCTGTAGGCGGGCGCTGAAAATAGACCTAGAGCTTCAAGACTGAAAGGGAGCGCACGCCCACTCCCCAACGGGCCAGGGAGGCTCTATACTCGCCTGAGACCGGGGGAGGTGGGCATGAAAGCGCTTCTCTTCGACCTCGACGGTGTCTTGTACCAGGGCGATCGCGTCATCGACGGCGCGCTCGAAGCCCTGCGCTGGTGTGAGCAGCGAAGCATTCCTCATCGCTTCGTCACGAACACGAGCTCGAAGCCGCGACGATCGTTGGTCGAACGGCTCTCCGGTCTTGGCTTGTCGGTATCGCCGGAACAGATCGTCGCGCCGCCCGTCGCGGCGCACGACTACCTCGTCGCACGAGGAGCGACGCCGGCGGCCCTGTTCGTTCGAGACGCGACGCGCGAGGACTTCAAAGAGCTCGAATGCTTGGGCGACACTGCGGAGCGTGGAGCGCGAAGCGTGGTCATCGGCGACATCGGCGAAGCGTGGGACTTCGCAACCTTGAATCGCGCGTTTCGCCTCTTGATGGCGGAGCCTCGGCCGATCCTGATCGCGCTCGGCATGTCTCGGTACGCGCAGGGGGACACGGGGCTCGTCCTCGATGTGGCGCCGTTCATCAAGGCGCTCGAGCACGCAGCCGACTGTGAAGCTGTGGTCATGGGCAAGCCGGCCAAGAGCTTCTTCGAGGCCGCCCTGCGCGAGCTCGGAACGGCTGCTGCCGATACGGTGATGGTCGGCGACGACGTTCGCGGCGACGTGGCCGGCGCACAGGCAGCCGGACTGACCGGGATACTGGTTCGGACCGGCAAATTCCGACCTGCGGACCTCGACGGAGCCGTGCGGCCGGACGCCGTTCTGGATTCAATAGCCGATCTGCCTCAATGGTGGGAGAATCATGATTCCTGATGAGCGAAGCCTTCAACCCCAATCTCAGAGCGCACGAGCTCTCACGCGAAACTCTCATCGATTTGTGGCATCGGACGGTGCAAGCGCACCAGCTGCTGTTCGAGAC
>CAMYMX010000310.1 GCA_947259605.1 uncultured Polyangiaceae bacterium
ATGGTCGAGCAGCCGGTGAAGTACGGTGGCGGTATAGCCCCAGCCCGTGATTTTTTCGCGCTCGATGAGGTCCAGTGTGGTTTCAGGGTCGAAGCGCCCCATCGGCCAAACCGTCTTGGCGCCTCCTGCCAGCGCCGTCACCGCAGCGCAGTGCAATCCGGACACGTGAAAGAGCGGGCTCGTCACCAGGATGCTGTTCGCGAGTTGCGGGAGCTCGGCAGCCTTGGGGTTGGCCATCATCAGTCGGGCGCCATGGAAGAAGCTGACCATGAGCATGTTGGTCACGTTGCCGTGGGTATGCACGACGCCTTTGGCGCGGCCGGTGGTGCCGCTGGTGTACAGGATGATCGCCGGATCGCTTTCGGCGATGGGCTGCGTGGGCAGCTCCGCGTTCGGATACTCGTTGAGCAGCGCGTCGAAGTCGTCCTCTACGACCAGCGCCGGCACACCGGGGTCGTTCGTGATTCGGGAGGCCCGCTTTTCGTCGGCAATCAGAAGCTTAGGCTCGCAGTGCCCGATGCCGTACCGAATCTCGTCGGCAGTCCACCAGCCGTTCAACCCTACGCAAATGGCGCCGAGGCTCACGGTGGCCCAGAACGAGATGATCCATTCGGGGCAGTTGGCCGCCAAGATGGCGACTCGGTCCCCTGGGCCGACGCCGAATCGATCGGCAAACGCGGCCGCCGCACTCGCCACCAGCTTCTCGTGCTCCTCGAACGTGAACCGGCGCTCCCGCTCAGGCTCTCGAAAGACCATGTATTCGGCGCCTGCGAACTCCCTGCCACGCAACAAGACGTCGCGCAGCGAGTGGGCGCGGTTGGCAAACACGCGAACTCGCTCCCCGAGCACTTCTTCCTCGGCGAGCTCGAATGGTGCACCCCGCGCGAGGAGCTGCGCTTCGACCGCCGCCAGTCGGCTGGTCGCGGATGTCGTTGCATCGTTCAAGGCCGAACTCCGCTCAGGGCGCCATCTTGTCTCGAAGCTGGTCACGCAACCAGACCTCCGCTGAAGGTGTGTCTCTAAACATCCTCACAGGGATGGGGCTTGGGGCAACCCAGGATATGGCCGTCCATAGGCCTTGCTGAATCGCGTTGCTGAAGATCATCGCCCCGCCTGCACAGTTCTCCGCAAGATATCCCCGGTCTCGGTCGATCCAGTCGATGATGCCCCTGCGCTGCGTCGCTGGCACCCGACCCACCTGCCGGGCGTCGATGACTACGCCGTACACTTGCCCGCGCCGTGCCCATTCACTCATCACGTCGAGGTGCCGTTGCCATTCTGCATCGTCGCACAACCCCTTGTAGGTCATCCGCATCAGCGGCTCGTCTGTCTCATCAAAGATGACTTGGCCCATGGCTATCGCTCGCAGTTTAGTCAGCACCGCGCGGCGCTACAACGTATAACCACCGTCGACGAAAATGGTCTGCCCCGTAATGTAGCGAGCCCGCGACGACGCTAGGAAAACCGCGGCGTCAGCAACCTCTTCAGGGGTCCCAAAACGCCGAAGCGGCGTGTTGCGGGTCGCCGCGTCGATCCATTCCTGGCTGAGCTCGCCTCGTTCGACGAGCTTGGGAAACATCCCGGCGTCGACGACCCCGACCGACACGATGTTTGCTCGGACGCCATTTCGCCCCTCTTCGCGCGCGATTCCCCTCATGAGCGCTTCGATCGCGCCCTTGGGTGCAACCGAGAGCACGTCGCCCGGCGGAAATCGTTTCAAGCCCGCCGAGCTGATGAACACGATGGAGCCCTGGCTCTTGCGAAGGTGCGGAAGGGCCGCATGCGCCACGTGGAAGAACCCGTTCACATCCCAGTCCATGGTGTTCCGCCACTGCTCCGGCGTGACCTGGCTGATGTAAGGCTGGTCGATGTGTGTGCCGGCCGCGTGCGCGATGGTGTGTACGGTGCCGTGCTCTTCGCCGAGCTCATCGAGGCAGGCTTTGACGGAGTCGAGGTTACCGAGCTCGATCGGGGCCACCGAGCATAGCCCACCCTCTGCGCGGATCTTTTCCGCAACCGCGACGGCAGCATCCTCGTGATGGCGGTAGGTGATCGCGAGCGGGACCCCAGCTGCTGCAAGGCCGCGCGCGATCGCGCTTCCAATACCGCCGCTCCCTCCGACAACCAGCGCTACACCTTGCGGGAAATCAGCCATTCGCCCGCTCCCGAAGCTCGAACTTCACGACCTTCCCAGTCGCGTTGCGGGGGAGGGCTTCGAGGATCTCGACGCGCCTCGGGACTTTGAAGTTCGCCATGTTCTTTCGGCTCCATGAGATCACCGCGTCGGCTGCGAGGGTCTGACCTGGTGCGGGGACGACGAAGGCCATCCCGACTTCGCCAAGCCGGTCGTCGGGCACCCCGATGACGGCAACCTCACCCATGCCGGGCATTTGCAGCAGGGTGTTTTCGATTTCAGCCGGGTAGGCGTTGAAGCCGCCCACGATGAACATGTCTTTGAGGCGGTCGGTGATTTTGACGTAGCCCCGCTCGTCCATGGTTCCGATGTCGCCGGTGTGCAGCCAGCCCTCCTCGTCGATCGCCTTCTTCGTTTCCTCGTCGGCATCGAAGTAGCCCTTCATGACGTTGTATCCGCGAACGACGATCTCGCCGGGCTCGTTGGCCGGAACGGGGCTGCCTTCGCTGTCGATGATTCGAACCTCGACGTCGGGGATGGCCCGTCCGCTGGTCGTCGCGATGGTTTCGGGACTGTCGTCGAGTCGGCACATCGTGACGACCCCGCAGCTCTCGGTGAGGCCATACGCCGTAATGACGGTTTCGAATCCGAGGTCGTCTTTCATTCGTTGAATCAGCTCGACCGGGATCGCCGCGGCGCCCGTGACCGCGAGCCGCAGACTCGAGATGTCGAACTGGGCTCGATCCGGATGGAGCAGAATGGACTGATAGAGTGAAGGAGGCCCCGGCAGCATCGTGATGGCATCGTCTTGAACGCGCCGAAGGACGACGTTGACGTCAAAGACGGGCTCTGGGAACACCGTGGCGCCACGCATCAATGCGGAAAACCAGCCCGCCTTGTATCCAAAGCTATGGAAGAACGGAAGCACGATCAGATAGCGGTCGCCCTCACGAAGCCCCACGATCGAGCTCCACTGATCGAAGGTGCGGAGGTTCTGTTCGTGGGTGCACATCGCGCCCTTGGGTTTGCCGGTCGTCCCCGAGGTGAAGAGGATGTCTGCCAGATCATCGGGTCTGACTTCGGCCGCGCGATCTTTGGCAGCGCTTGACGGAGCTCCCGACGCGAGCCCGAGGAAGGCGTCATAGCCGAGCGTGCCCTCTGGCGCGTCGCCCCGCAGCACGATGATCTGCTCGAGCCGGGGGAGATCGGCGCCCGCGTCCCGAAGGAGCGCCACGTAGTCGACGTCGAGAAAGCCCGTCACCGTGAACAGCGCCTTCGCGCCGCTCTTTTCGAGCAGGTACGCGGCTTCGATTCCCTTGTATCGGGTGTTGACCGGAACGAGCACCGCGCCGACCGAGTGAATGGCCAAGGCACAGACGATCCACTCCCAGGTGTTCGGCGCCCAGATGGCGATCCGATCGCCCTTCTGAATCCCCGTGGCGATCAATGCCCTGGCGGCCTCGTCGACGCGATCGGCGAGCTCGGCGAAGCTGAGGGTTGTCTCGCCGTCGACAATGGCCGGCCGGACACCAAGGGTTTCGCTCTGTTTCGCAAGCATCTTGGGGATCGTCTCGAACACGGCGCTCGTGATATCCTCAACCCTGAACTTGGGCAACACAGCACTACCGGGTCACGGTTTATTTCATCCCCATTCTCGGATTGACCCGTCGTGTAATGTCTTCATAGATCCGCCGTTTCTTGGAGTCTCTCATGTTCATGAGGGTTCCTTACTTACGGTTTCGCGACACTTATCACTTAGAGATTGGCTTGATTGATGGACTGGGATTGGCGTGCGCGCCCGACCTATGAGTCGGAGCGCCTGAGCGTGGACGGGACACGGTCGCCCGTCGTCTTCTACGACATGAAGCAGCCTCGACTCGTCGAGGATCACGAGATCGAGCTGATGCTCAGCATCCTCGATTTTCACATCGAAAATGGGCTTCCATTCGTCGGGCTCGTTCGGCACGAGCGCGGCACAGGTGTGATTGCGGCCCGGCACCGAAAGACGTTTGCCAATTGGCTGGACTTGCGGCGCGACGCCTTGACGCGCGACCACCTCTCGGTGGTCGTCGTGGTCCCGGAGTCGATCTATCGCGCCGTCCTTCGCGTGGTGTACCGCTTCCGGAAACCACCCCTTCGCACGATCACGACCCCTGATCTTGCGGGCGCTGCGGAAGCCGTGCGTGCGGAGCTCGAGCGCATGGGACGGCCCATGGGCCGCGAGATCGAAACGTTCCTCGGGGCCCTCACCGTCTGAGCGCCCTCCCGTCGGCTTGACCGATGGACTGAAACGCGTTTCACTTCCGCCCTGCCTCGAAGGGACGCGCTGTGGGCATTTCGCACGAAATCATTGATGGAATTGCCGAAATCGTCGTCGACTATCCTCCGGTGAACGCCATCCCGGTAGCCGGCTGGTTCGAGCTGGCAGAGCGGATCACCGCCGCGGGAAACGACCCGGACACGCGCGCCGTCATCCTGCGCGCCGACGGCCGAGGCTTCAATGCCGGGGTCGATATCAAGGAGATGCAGAACACCGAAGGCTTCGACGCGCTTCTCGGCGCCAATCGCGGCTGCTGGGAATCGTTCAGAGCGGTCTATGAGTGCAAGGTCCCAGTCATCACTGCCGTGCACGGCTACTGCGTCGGTGGTGGCATCGGCCTGGCGGGCAACTCCGACATCCTCATCGCCGCCAAGGGCACCAAGTTCGCCCTGCCCGAGGTCGACCGGGGTGCGCTTGGGGCAGCCACGCACCTCGCTCGTCTCGTCCCCCCGCTCAAAATGCGGGCAATGGTCCTCACCTGTGAGCCGGCGACAGCCGAGGAGCTCCACAACTGGGGTTCGGTTTACGCCCTGGTCGATGCCGACCAGCTCGCCAACAAGGCGAGAGAAGTTGCTCACACTTTCACCACGAAAATCCCGCGCGTCGTGCGCGTAGCGAAGGAGTGCCTCAACAACAT
>CAMYMX010000311.1 GCA_947259605.1 uncultured Polyangiaceae bacterium
ATCCGACAACCCGACGCGAGTACAGGTCGATGACCACCGCCAAGTAGAGCCAGCCCTGCCAGGTACGCAGGTAGGTGATGTCGGTGACCCAGGCTTCGTCGGGTCGGTGCATCGTGAACTGCTGCTGCAACCGATTGGGAGCGAGCGCGGCCGGACGACCGGGTCGGTGACGCGGTCGCTTGTAGCCCCGGACAGCCCGGATCTTGTGCTCTTTCATGATGCGGGCAACGCGCTTCTTGCCGCAACGGATGCCCGACTCGCGAAGGTCGCCCCAGACGCGGGGGCTGCCGTAAATGCCGCCACTCGCGAACCAAGACGCGCGGATGAGCTCGAGCAGGCGGCGGTCTTCACGGCCTCGGTCCGACAGCGGTCGATGAAGCCACGCGTAGAACCCACTGCGCGCCACGCCCAAAATCCGGCACATCGTTTGGATGCGATGCTTCTTGCGGTGCGCCTCGATGAACGCGTACTTCACTCGGGCTCCCTGGCAAAGTACGCGGCGGCTTTTTTTAGGATGTCTCGCTCTTCCTGCACCCGGCGAAGCTCGGCCCGAAGCTTAAGCACCTCGCGCTTGGCCTCGAGCAGCTCCTCGTCCTTGTGCTTCTGGGGCCTCGGCTTCGCCTCTCGCACCCACTTGTAGAGGCTATGGCGGGAGACTCCGAGATTGTCCGCGACCTCCTTGACCGAGTAGCCGCGCTCCAGAACCTGCCGCACGGCCTCCTCACGGAATTCCGCTGCGTACTTGTGATTGCTCATCGTCACCTCCAAGATCCAATTTTCTCTTCGAGGTGTCTACCGGAGTGGGGGAAGTCCACGGGCAAAGGAGTCCACATGCCTCAAAGACACAGGCCAGCGTACCCCGCGGTAGAGTCGGTAGCGATCCCCAATCACGATGGAGGACCGCGGCAGGGACCCGCCTCGAAGCCGGCCGCTGCCATGTGGTTCGGCGATGAAAAGCTTTTGTGGATCGGTGGCCGTTACATGCGTATGGATCTCGCCAAAGACCCTGACGAGCTCGCACCGCAGCCGTTGGGCGACCACCCGCGACGGGCAAAGCTCGAAGCTTTGGTCGCGGCGATCGAGTCGCGGGGCCAGCGTAACGAAGAGGTAGACCCCGCGCTGTTAGAGCAACTCCGGGCGCTCGGCTACGTCGACTAGACGAGCTTGCGCAGCCGATCGCCGCGGGCGAGGCGGCACGCCGCACGCCGATGAAGCGCACCGCCTGGCCCTGTCCTAGCTCACTGACAGACTGGCAGATCCCACGGCGGCGGGTTGGTCCCGGTTGCTTGCCAAATCGTGAAATCGAACAGCGAGAAGAACGACGGGTCTGCAGGGTCGTTGTTCTCGTAGCAATTGCCGTGGTACGGGGTGAAATCTTCCGGGGGGAAGAAGGGTAGGAGCTCGGGGGGGAACGGTAGGAAGTCCACCGGCAGGGTGCCCAAGGTGAGCTCCGCAGCGAGTGCCCCGAAGGGCAGAGGCGGCGGATTCGTTCCGTTGTTGACCAAAACATTGGATACGACATGGTTGTTCTTGGCCGTTTGATCCAAGAGGAACGCCGGGTTCGAGCTATCCGCGTCCGACCCGCAGGGGAAGTTCGTCAAGCTGGTGACGGCGCAGTAGTCCGTGATGGCAATCCCGACGTAGTCGTTGTTTTCGATTAGGTTCCCTTCCATCAACCCGTCGTCTGTACCCAGGACAAAGATCCCGATTCCCGGTGGAATCTCGGAGAGAATACCTCCAGGCGCGGTGTTTTCCTTGTTGTTGTCGTGGAGCCAGTTGTTCACCAGATCGATGCGCGTGGCGCCGGGTCGGTCATCGAAGATGTCCGGCAGGAGCAGGATCGCAGCACCGACCGTGTTGCCTCGCGCCTCGTTGTCGATCAGCAGGATGTTGTCACTGTTTGAAACCTCGAAGCCGTTGACGTTGCCTTCAACGAAGTTGTTGCGGACCACGACGTTTTCGGAGGTCTCGACCCACATTCCGCTGTCGTGCGAGCCCGTGGCGACGCTATTACTGATAACGCCATTGTAAGACAGGGTCGGGAAGATACCGTAGCCCGTGTTATCGGTGGACGTGACATTGTCGAATAGGAAACCGTCGACCCGCTCGGTGAAGAGCCCGTTCCTGAAGCCCTCGATCTCGATGTTCCTCACCTCGATGTCGTAAACCAGAGGCTCGGGATCCGGCAGCCCCGGCTCGATACCCGGGAGCAGCGGGAACGGCAATTCCATGCTCGAGTGGCAACTCATGCAGTCGGTGACCATCGGCGGCACGACAGCGATACCATTGCGTTGATCGTTCGTTTTCTTGATAATCACGCGCTTGTTCTTGTTGTTCTGCCCGATCAGCTGGATGCCGTTCTTGGTGATGTTGAGCGCCGAGTTCGTCCTGCTGTTCCTCTCCATGTACACGCCGGCGAGGACATAAATGCGGGCGCCCTCTTGGGCTCGGTCGATGGCCTCCTGGATCGATCGACCCGGCCTGACCACGATCGTGCTCCGCTTGTATTGTCCGGGGGGAATCCTGTCGTCTCCGCCCATGCCGCCTACGCCGCCCACGCCGCCAGCGCCGCCCATACCGCCAGCGCCGCCCATGCCGCCGGTTCCATCCGGATCGTATGGTGGCGATACACCGGCCGGCGGCGAGATGACATCGATCGGGTTGCCGAGCCTATCGAAAAGGGGATTATTCGGGCCGGCGGTCCACCCGGGTTGCGTGCTGGCGTCGATCTCGGTGAGGTTGTCGTTACCTTCCCCGTCGGAGTCCCAAAGTTCGATGCAGAAAAACCTCTCGTCATTGCTGACGGTTCCATCACCGTCATCGTCACACACCAACGTGTTGTCGGGTCCAGTTGCCTCGAAGAGCGCATCCCGAAGGTCCTGGCCGTACGTGTTCCAGGGCTCGCCAGTGCTTTCGTGGCACAGCTGGCAGCCCTGGTCAGTGTTCGCCTCAGAAGACGAATTTGGGTAAAACAATTCCCAGGCCTGCAATACTTGCGGGCTCGCGCTCGCAGGTGGCGCGTCCACGGCAAACAGAACGACCGCTGCGCCCAGCATGAGCAAGCACGAGGTCCACAGCCTTCCAACAACAGATGTACCCATGATCTTCTCCAGCGAGGGGGGGAAACGGGTCGGGGGCGGCGTGCCGACGACTCAATTTCGGGAACGTTTCGAGTACCACGGCGACGCCGATACGATCAACGGTCAGTTTCGGACCTGTGCGTTGCAGCGTAGGGCGTCACCCACGGCTCGAGCTCGGGGCTTTGACCCGAAAAAACCTCGAACCCAGGGTCACGTATCGAATTTGAAAACACGAAGATGGCCCTAGGCTCGGAAGAAGCGTTTCATCGGGTCGATGGTGCTGTCACATCCGAGGTCGGAGCGAACGACGAAACGCCGTGTGGTCACGTCGGCGTGGTGAATCGGCGACGAAGGTTACGCTGCCCTCGCTGGTTCCAGGCCCCGGGCGACATAACGTTTAGTACCGCGAAATTCGGCGCTCATCGTTATCCCGATGGACGAAGAGACCGGCAAACAAACGCGGTCCGAGCGCTGTGTTTGCATCCCGAAGGGCGGGAAACGGCGTGGTCGAGACCGAGCGGATACAGCTATCCAATCGCTCGAGCCTCCAAGGCGAGCGCGGTCAACAAGACCAGGCGTCGTCGAGCTCAGGGGGTGCCCGGGCAGGCGCGAGCTGGACTGGGTCTGAGGAAAGACCGAGATGACGGAGGATTCGTCGGATGGCGTTCGAGAGCAGGATAGCGGCCACGAACCGGAGGCGCCCACCGCAATCGGGGCATTCGAGCACGTCGATGTCGAGCCCGCGCCGCATGAGCTCAGCCCAGGTGCGATTGTGCGAATCGACGACCTTCTTCGGAATGCTTGCGGATGATGCCTTCTCAACTTGTGGCCGCCCGAAGTCCACGACTTCCCGTCGCCACTTGGCGTTCGGCGCGAGCACGCAGTGATAGACGATGAGGTTCACGTACGGGCGGGGAGTCAACGCAGCGAGCTTTTCGAGCAGCTCCAGCGGCTGAAAGGCGATGTGGCTCGTCCCATCCCGCCATGGCGTCTTGAGCCGCACGAGTACGCTTCCGTCGGACCCAAAGGACAAGCGGTCCTCCGCGACGGGCGGCCGTAGGAGATATCGGCAAAGGCGCTCGAGCTTGGGGCGGTTCTTGGCGCGGACCGAGGTGTTGGCGTGAAGGTCGAAACCAGCGAGGCGGGCTTGTCGCGGACCTTTCGGGGAAGCGGGTTTCGCCGTCGACGCGTCTCCGAGCCGGAGCACCGCTGCACCTGCGCGTCGTCCCATGGCGACCCGTTGACGGACGGACGTAGCGTAGAGCGCCTGCATTGGCGGAGCCTCCTGTTCGTCGAGGCCCTCGTCGGGCTCGTTCGACAACAAGCCCCGGCGCACGAGCAGGCGTACGACTCGGCCTCGAACAAGGCCGAGGAGCGCTTCGACCTCCTCGTCGGTGGGCGCTTTGGCCGCAGCGAAGGAGAGCAAGCCGTCCGGCTCTCGCACGAAGACCCCGTCGACCGCCAGCGTGTGGAAGTGCACGTTCAGGTTCAGCGCGCCACCAAAGCGCTGAATGACCGTGACCGTCCCTGTGCGGCCATCGCGGTGGCCCGATGCGCTGGCCCGCTTCCGGTAGAAGCCCTGCAGTGCACGCGTGTAGACCGCGAGCACCGCGCGGCAGAGGCGGTGATCCCAGGCAAGCCGATACCGAAGCTCGAAGGGAAGGCTCAGGACCCATTGTCGAACCGGGGCCCGCGGGAGCACATGGTCGACGAGATGCGCCGCGCGCTCGGTCATCCGGCGGCCACCGCAACTCGGGCAAAAGCCGCGGCCTTTGCACGAGAACGCGACCAACCGATCGGCACCACAGTCGTTACAGCGAAACCGGGCAAACCCATGCGCAAGCACGCCGCATCGAACGAATCGCTGAAACTCGCGTTTCACGAACAAGGGGGCGCCACGCTCGTGCTCACGTCGGTCGAGCTCCCAGAGGAAGGTCTGAAGGTGGCCGCGGACGACGCGGTGGAGCACCCCATGCGCCGGAGCACGACGCACGTACG
>CAMYMX010000312.1 GCA_947259605.1 uncultured Polyangiaceae bacterium
TCCTCGTCCCGGGATTTCCCGCGGACCATGAGCCATGGCGGTCATCTGCCGCGATCTTCCGCGCGCGATTTGATCGAGATATTCTATGTCCTCGAGGTGTTTGGGCCGGCGGCTGCGTTGCTTGAGCGAACGCAGGTCGTCGATAGCAATCGCGAACCCCTGCCGCCCATTAATCCTGAGAAGTTCAGCCGACTTTGACGACCCCTGTTCGATCCATAAACCTGTAGGGATGGGGGGGCTATGTTGATCTTGATTCGATTCTTAGTGGTTGGGCTGCTCGTTTGGGTGGCCGCTTGTGGTGACGAAGTTCCGAGCGTCCAAGAGGTGTGCGGGACCTGCCCAGAGGGGCTGATATTCGACGGCTGCCAGGAAGTGTACGACGGCTGCGCCGGCGTCCCGACGCGGACGGCGAGAAACCTCTGCTTCGACCAACTCGGTTCACCCTGCGACGACATCACTGAATAGGCTGCCGAGGGAATATCCCTCCTCGCTTCACTCAGTGAACGACGGTGGCGCCGGTTCCGCCCGTGCCATCGTCGCCGCCGGTTCCGCCCGTGCCATCGCACTCCGCATCGGAATGGAAGCGCTCGCCGTAGCCTGGACCATCACCGCTCTTGTTGTTTCCGGCTTTCACCCACACGCCAGCGATCTCTCGTTCGCCCACGCCCAGCGTCGCGCAGTGACCATCGAGGTCGTCGTACTTACGATGCTCGCCGTCTCCAAACTCGATGACCATATTCGAGAGCTCTTTACACGACACGATGTGGACTTCGTCGCACTCGAATCGTACTGAGATCGGTCCACTCGACCCGCCCCGTGGGCAGTCCAGAGTGCACTCGCCATGATGCCCATCATTCATGTGCCAATCGCTGCAATCGTCCTCGAGGTACTCACCGCAGCGGTCGGTCTCGCATTCGCTCGTCCCGAGGGGGACGATTTCGAGTGCATCCGGAGACGCATCTCCCGATCCGTCCGATGAACATCCAACGAGCACGCCGAGAAACAGAAACAAACCGGTTTTCAGAATTTAGAGAGGCATGCGGCGAGCCTAGGATCAATGTCCTGTCCTGAACAAGTGAGCCCCGTGATGATTAGAAGTTACGCTGTGGTTCTTGCGATGCAGATCAGAAGATCAGGTACGCCACAATGTTTGCGTATCCCTGACTCGTGAACGAAAAATCTGCAGCGACATGGGCTCGAAATGTCGTCAATTGTCGCGCTTTTTTTCAAATTGTTGAACCGCGTCGTGTGGTGTAATCGCCGGCCTCCGCAGAGACCCTATTGCGGAGTTTCACCAGAGCGCTCGCCGAAGAGAGCTCGACCAAAAAGGAAGGAGACAACCATGTTGGATTTCATCAACTCTATCTGGTTCGTGCGGCGCGCTTGCCTGAGCGTTGGACTCACGCTGTCCATAGGACTTCTGTTCGGGGTGCGCCCCGGGCCGGCGGTCGCGCAGCACGGTGGCAACCCGCAGCTGATGCCCGCTTCGTCCTTGGATCCGACGAACATCGACAAGTATGTCGACCCGCTCGTGATTCCACCGGCGATCCCGAGGACCAGCAAGATCAACGTCACGGGCGGCAAAAACATCGACTACTACGAGATCGCGGTACGGCAGTTCCAACAGCAGATTTTACCGACGGGGATGCCGTCGACGACGGTCTGGAGCTACGGCGCCGTCGGCGCTCCAGCGAGCTTCAACTATCCAGCTTTCACCATCGAAGCCAAATGGCAGAAGCCAGTCCGTGTGAAGTGGGTCAACGAGCTCGTTCAGGATCCGATCGACTGCTTCTACACGCCAGGTGGCCCCGTCAATTCAAGCTCCTGCAACTATCTCCCTCACTTGCTGCCGGTGGACCAGACCTTGCATTGGGCAAATCCGGCAACAGCAACGCCTTGTAAGACAGGACAAGCAGACACCGACTGCCGAACCAACGATCCTGACAACTACACGGGCCCTGTTCCGATGATCGTGCACGTACACGGAGCAGAGACTTATGAATGGTCGGACGGTTACCCCGAGGCATGGTACCTACCGGCGGCCAACGACCTGAATGATGACTTCGCGCTCGGCGGATCCTTCTTCGATGTGTTCGATACAGGAGCCAACCACTTCTTCGCTGACGATGGAAAGAAGGCGCCGGACGCCTCTTGGGGAATGGCAGCGCGACGTTCCAATATCCCAACGACCAAGAGGCGACCACGCTCTGGTACCACGACCACACGCTCGGCATGACCCGCCTCAACGTCTACGCGGGGCCGGCCGGCTTTTACATTCTTCGCGGCGGTCCTGGCGACGCGGTCATCGGCACCCTGCCAGGTCCGGCGCCGGGGCTCGGCGACCCTCCTGGCCTCGACTACTACGAGATCCCGATCGTCATTCAGGACCGATCCTTCAACGCGGACGGGTCGCTTTTCTATCCAGACAACCGGGCGTTCTTCGAGGGCCTCTACCCTTTCCCAAACACCCCCTACCTCGACATTCCTTTCATTCCGGATCCAGCCGTAGACGGTGGCAATAGCGACGTGTCTCCCATCTGGAACCCCGAGTTCTTTGGCAACACCCTCGTCTCCAACGGCAAGACCTGGCCGTACCTGCGCACCGAGCCGCGCCGATACCGCTTCCGCTTCCTCAATGGCAGTCAGTCGCGGTTTCTCATCCTGCGGCTCGTGACCGCCACCGATCCGAACGACCCCGCAACCTGGGTCCAGGTACCAGGTGCGTTCTGGCAGGTCGGCGCCGAGCAGGGCTTCTTGCCCGCCCCCGTGCAACTCGACGAGCTCTTGATGGGTCCTGCTGAACGCGCCGACACCATCATGGACTTCAGCGCGATCACGGTGCCTGCGGGATCTGGCCTGTACTTGGTGAACGTGGCGCCGGACGATCCCTTTGGCGGCGGCGTTGTCGGGGTTGATTTCGATGCCGCGGATCCGACGACCACCGGGCAAGTCATGGAGTTCCGAACGGTGCCGCTCAAGGGCGTCGATGCGAGCACTCCACCGGCGCAGCTCGTGCTGCCGGCGCCACCGGTCTTGCCCTCGGCAATCCAGACAACCCGGACGATTACCCTCAACGAGGAAGAGTCGGCCACGGTCTGTGTGGTCGAAGACATGGACGGTAACCTGATCGAAATCGACTGCGCGGATCCTGCCGCCGAGGCTTTCGGCCCGACCGAGGCATTGCTTGGCACGCTCAATGCCGATGGGACGTCGACCCCACTTACCTGGTCCGACCCAACATCGGAAAACGTCGCACTGGGTAACACGGAGGTCTGGGAGATCTACAACTTCACGGCGGATGCCCATCCGATCCACATCCACCTGGTGCAGTTCCAAGTCGTTGACCGCCAAGGACTCGCCACGGATGACGAAGGGATGGCAACTCAGCCGGCGCAGTTGGAGGGTGTCCCCCGGGGCCCCGAAGTCTGGGAAACCGGCTACAAAGACACAGTGATCGCCTATCCCGGCGAAGTCACCCGCGTCCAAGCTACGTTCCCACTCGACGGCTTGTTCGTGTGGCACTGCCACATCCTCGAGCACGAGGATAACGAGATGATGAGGCCATACTGCGTCGGCAACACGCCCGCCTGCCAGCAGCATAACGGCGACTAGGGAAGGACCTGTGCTTACCTGTGGTGGCCCGCGCCCCGTCGGGTGCGGGCCACCACACGGAGGTCCTTTGTGCAGAGCGGTGACTGGTGAGGGAGTCTCCACGGCGCTCGGCACCCGGCAGCCGCGTCCTTGCCCGCCCTAAGCACCTCGATTTGGGGTCGGCTCCATCGATACCGCAGGATGTAGTGACGAGGTCCATAGGAAAAACGAACGCCCTGTCTGCGCCATGAGCCACGCGACATAACAAGCTAGCACTGCGCAATTCCGCTTTCAAAATAAGCCCGATGGCTAAGAGAGTCGGTCGTCGACCCTGATATGCTCGGCCCCGTGAGCATCCTTGGAGGGCTAGATTGGGTCGTCGTCGCCCTGTACTTCGTCACGGTCTTCGGGGTCGCGGCGTGGGCGACCATCTCGGAGCGGCGGAAGCAGACGAGCTCGGCAGACTATTTCCTCGCGGGCCGCAACGTCGGCTGGTTCGTGATCGGTGCCTCGCTGTTCGCCTCGAACATCGGCTCCGAGCATCTGGTGGGGCTCGCCGGCACCGGCGCCGCGAGCGGCGTCGCGGTGGGGCAGTTCGAGATCCTCGCGTCCCTCATCCTGCTGGTGCTGGGCTGGGTCTTCGTCCCGTTCTACCTACGGAGCGGCGTCTTTACGATGCCCGAGTTCCTCGAGCGCCGGTACTCGCCAGCGGCGCGCTGGTACCTCGCGGTGATCTCGATCGTCGGCTACGTGCTGACCAAGATCTCCGTGACCATCGCGGCGGGGGGCATCGTCTTCGAGTCCCTGATGGGCATCGACTTCTGGACCGGCGCCCTCGTCGTCGTCGTCGCGACGGGGATCTACACGGTGTTGGGCGGGCTCCGGGCGGTCCTGTACACGGACCTCCTACAGATGTTCGTGCTGGTGGGCGGCGCTGTCGCGGTCACTTGGATCGGGCTCGGCGAGCTCGGGGGCTGGGGCGCGATGGTCGAAGAGGCCGGACCCGGCTTCATGTCCGTCTGGAAGCCGCTTTCGGATCCGGACTTCCCGTGGACAGGAATCCTTCTGGGCGCGCCGATCCTGGGCGTCTGGTACTGGTGCACCGACCAGTTCATCGTTCAGCGCGTGCTGTCCGCGGCGGACGAGGACAACGCTCGGCGGGGAACGATCTTCGGCGGGCTGCTCAAGCTGTTGCCGCTCTTCATCTTCGTCGTACCTGGCGTCGTCGCCCACGCGCTCGCGTCCCGCGGGGAGATCACCCTCGACAGCCCGGACCAGGCGCTCCCCATCCTGATCGGCGCGCTGCTGCCGCTGGGCATCCGGGGGCTCGTGGTCGCAGGCCTGCTCGCAGCGCTGATGAGCTCGCTGTCGTCGGTCTTCAATTCCTGCTCCACCCTGTTCACCCGGGACATCTACCTCAAGCTCCGACCCGACGCGTCGGAGGCGCGACAGGTGCGGGTGGGTCAGACG
>CAMYMX010000313.1 GCA_947259605.1 uncultured Polyangiaceae bacterium
CCCTGGGCGATTCGCGATGCGCTCGTGCGGAATTTGCAGGAGGGCCGCTACGTCGTAGGCGCCAGCACGATTTCGATGCAGCTCGCGAAGAACCTCTACTTGCAGCGCGAAAAGACCATCGCGCGCAAAGTCCAAGAAGTGATCCTCACCTGGTGGCTCGAGAACGCGCTCAACAAGGACGAGATCCTCGAGCTCTATCTCAACGTGATCGAGTACGGACCGGCTGTATACGGGCTGAGGCACGCCGCGGCCTACTACTTTGGTCGGCATCCGATCGATCTCAGCCCTGCAGAGGCTGCCTTTCTTGCCTGCATGTTGCCGTCGCCCAAGCGCTATCACGTTTCGTACGAGCGCGGCGCGCTCAGCCGTTCGATGAAGAGCAAGATGCGGCGGCTCCTCGAGCACATGGCGAAGCGGGAACGCATCGGCCCCGAAGCGCTCGAGTACGGCTTGGCAGAGCTGGAGGACTTCCGGTTTCGTCGGAAGGGGGACCCCCTTCCGCCCGCTAGGATTCTCCCGCCGCTCGGCGCGCATGAGTTTCCCGATATCGAGGCGCTCGATCCGTTTGAAAGCCTATTCGTCGTCCCGTAGACGCGTCTACGTTTGAAAATTCTCGCCTCACCGGAGACGCCAACGGTCATTTATTGGGCTGACCCCAACGCTAGGGGTAAACACGTCCGGGGCGCTTGGGTCGTCAATGAATCGACCCTATTCCGGTGCGTCCGAGGGATTATGCAAGGGTTGCTTGGCCTTGGTCGTTTCGCACGGCTCGTGTTCGTGCTTGGTTTGCTCCTCGTGTCGTCGGAGGCGGCTGCGCAGGAGGACTCTCCGGGCGTCATCGTGATCACCGCGAGCGACGACGCGACCTCGGGAGCGGCGATTCGCATCGACGGTGAGCCATCGGGCAACGTACCGCTCCGAAAGACGCTCACGCCCGGACGGCACCTGATTCAGGTAGGCATGCGCGGCTTCACGACCTTCTCGAAATGGGTCGATCTGGTCGCGGGGCAGGTGTTGACCGTCCCGGTGGCACTCCAGCCTTCGGCGGTAAAGACCGGTTCGCTCCTGATCACAGCCGATGTCACGGGCTTGCCCGTGTACATCGACGGACAGCGACGAGGCGGCACGCCTTTGGTCGTCGACGGCCTGACAGAGGGCGAACACGTCGTGGAAATCGAGAGCCCAGGAGAGGGTTACCAACCCTTCTCCCAGGTCGTCACCATCAAGCCGGACCAGCGAACGACAATCGAGGCCACCATCCGACTTGCTCCTGACCTCGGAAGTCTCCGCGTAATTGCAAACGTGCCAGGTTCAATCATTCGTCTCGACGGGGTCGAGATCGGCGTCGCACCTGCTGCCAAGGGCGGCCTCTCGCCCGGCGAGCATCTCGTCACTGCTGAGGCGGGCGGGTATGAGAGTGTCACGCAAACCGTCACGGTGATCGCCGGGCGCGAGCGGGTCGTTTCACTGAGATTCACCACCCCGAGCACGGAGATCCCCCGCATCCTCGTTCGCGCCAGCGTTCCGAACGCGACGGTCACGATCGACGGAGAGGAATATGGCAACCCGCCGATCACCATCGAGCCTGCCGACCTAGGAACCCACTCCGTCGTCGTGCGCGCGCCGGGTTATCGCGAGGTGCGCCGTACCTGCTCCGTTGGCCCGAGCCGGAACTGCGAGATTTACGCCGAGCTCAACGCGCTTGGCGTCCCGGTTCGAGTCGAGGCCAACGTGTCGAATGCGCAGCTCTACGTCGACGGCGAGCTTCTTGGCCCCTTGCCTTGGGAAGGAGATCTGGCTGCCGGCATCCATCAACTGGAAGTCCGAGCCGAAGGCCACGGGAACCACGCCGAGCAGATTCGGCTCGAGAAGTCGCCGCGCGTCCGTCTGATCCAGGTGATACTCACCCCGGCGGCCATCACCGTCGCGTCGACGGAGCAGGGCAAGACGACGGAGCGTAACGATCCGGTCCGCAACACCGTCACGCACGCCGGCGCGCCCGTTCCGCCGGGTGTGGCTACTCTGGATTTCTCGACGGGCTGGCCCTGGCTGGCTTGGGTGGGCTTGCGCGCCGGGCTGACGGATTTCCTCGATGTCGGCATCTCGGTGCAAACCTTTGGGCGCCTCACGGATTTTACGCTGAGTACGAAAGCGGGATGGCGCGTATCGCCCTACTTCTCCGTAGGCGGAGATCTCCAGCTCGGCGGCGGTATCGGGCCGGCGCGGCGGGATGAAAACGGGAACAGGCGTCCGACCAACAACTTCTTCATCAGCCTGGACGCGATCTTCAGCGTTCACTTCCCGCCTCGTGGCGCCTTCTCGGTCTGGATCGCCGGGGACTTCAATAGCGATCGATGGGACTTCGACGGTCGCAATAGCAGCTTGGCTGTGAGAAACTCTCGAGAGAACTTCCTGCGCGCCCGGCTCGGCGGCTCACTGGAAATCGTCGTGACGAAGAAGTGGAACGTTTGGATTGAAGTAGAGGGCATCGTGGCCGGCAAGCGCCGGCCCATTCTCGGTGACATCTTCGGAGGCAGCCACCCGGACTCGCTCGTCTATGGGCAGTTCGGCGCGACCTTCAAGTTCGGCAGTGCGAAGGAGGGTTCGTGATCGACGGTCACTTCATCGTGATCGAAGGCATCGACGGGTCGGGCACGACGACGCAGTGCTCGATCCTTGCAGACCGCCTCACCGAGAAAGGCCTTCCCGTTCACACCACACGCGAGCCAAGCGATGGACCCGTTGGCGTCCTCATTCGTCAGGTCTTGACGGGGCGGGTCGACGTCTCGATCATCTCGAGGCTGAGGTGATCCCGAACCTCACCGATGGGGTCACGGTCATCTGCGATCGCTACGACCATTCTTCGGTCGCCTACCAGACTGTGAGTGGCGGAGGCGGCGAAGACATCTCCAGCTGGGTGCGCGAGCTCAATCGCCACGCCAGGCGTCCCGACTTGACGCTCGTGCTCGATGTCGACCCTAAACGAGCGGCAAGCCGCCGCGAGACGCGATCGGGCAGCCCGGAGCTGTACGAGGTCGACGAGATGCAGGTCGACCTCGCCAATTTTTACGGGAAAATCGACGAACATTTTCCAAATGATACCATTCGACACATCGATGCGAACCGCGACATCGCAGCAGTGGCCACGGCAATCTGGGCTGAGGTGATGGCACTGCGAGGAGAATCCAAATGAGCCGTTACCTATTTTTGTCATTCGCCATTCTCTTGGTCGCCAGCGTCACGGGCTGCGAAACCACGAAGCTCCAGCGAGACATGTTGGAGGACTCCACCTGGGAGACCTCGGCAGGCGAGGAGGACTGGGACGTCGAGGACAAACGTCCGAGTCGCAAAGAGAGGAAGCAAAACGAGGTGTGGGAGAAGAAGAACGCTCCCATGGAGGAGGTGCCAGCCACCGAACAGTCGCAGCCCGAGAGCCATCTCGACCAGCCGTATCGGCGCGTGTCCGAAGGTGTCATCGCGCGCAAGGAGCTGTTGCCTGTCCTCGACGATGGCCTCGGCCGCTTTCTCCAGAATGTTCAGACCGAGCCGGCGTTTCACAAGGGCGCCTTCGTGGGCTTCCGCATCGTCAGCCTGTTTCCCGGTGAGCCCGCGTTTGCGTCGCTCGACCTTCGTCCTGGTGACACCGTCACGCGCATCAACGGGAAGCCGATCGAGCGGCCGGAGCAGGCTATTGCGGTTTGGGAAGAGCTGCGAACCGCTTCCGATCTCATCGTCGACTACCGGCGAGACAGCGAGGCCCACGCGTTGCGCTTTGCGATCGTTGACGAGGGCTGAGTTCGACTCCATCGTTCCGCGGTGCAGTCCGCCAATCGTTTTGTCGCCCATCGTCGTTTCGCCATCGCGGCCTCCGCGCTGCTGGTCTACACCGTTGCGGTCGTGCTCTGGGGCGCCTACGTGCGTGCGACCCTATCCGGCGACGGCTGTGGCGACCATTGGCCCTTGTGCAACGGGGTTGCCATCCCGGTCGACCCTTCACTCAAGACGATCATAGAGCTCACCCATCGAGTGACGTCCGGCCTATGCTGGATTTGGACCTTCGTGATGTGGTTCATCGCGCTGCGCGTGTTCGAGCGCGGCCAGGCGACCCGTTCCGCTGCGGGCTGGAGTCTGTTCTTCATGACGACCGAAGCTCTGGTTGGCGCCGGCCTCGTTTTGTTTCGCATGGTGGCCGACAATCCGTCGACGGCACGCGGAGCTTGGATGGCGGCTCACCTGATCAATACCTTCTTGCTGCTCTCAGCGCTCACGTGGATGGCCTACAGCGCCTGGCGAGATGACGGTGCGCGTTTCCCGAGCGACACACGTTCCCGCTGGGTGCTTGGCGGCGCGGCGGCAGTGGTCCTGTTCGTGGGCGTCAGTGGCGCGATTGCAGCGCTCGGCGATACCCTCTTCCCGGCATCGAGCCTCACGGCTGGACTCCGTGAGGATTTCTCGCCCACCGCGCACATCTTCTTGCGCCTTCGCCTCTGGCATCCGGTGATTGCGGTATTCGGCTCCGGCTATTTAGTTTGGCTGGCTGCGGACTTGCTTCGCCGCAGGCCCCATCCGCCGGTTCCGATGTTGGCGATGATGCTGGGTGGATTGGTGCTGATCCAAATAGCAGTGGGGCTGCTCAACGTTGCTTTTCTCGCGCCGGTGCCGATGCAGCTCGCGCATCTCCTCATCGCCGACGCGACGTGGATTACCTTAACCCTCCTTGCACTTTCCTCACTGCCCCCCATGTCCGGTGCTAACCTGGTGCCGTGAGCGATCCATATCTCGGCAAAGAGGTGGCTGGGCAGTTCCGCATCGTCGAGAAGATCGGCAAGGGGGGCATGGGCGCGGTCTACAAGGCCGAGCAGCCCGACATGAATCGCTACGTCGCCATCAAGATTCTCCACTCCCGGTATCTCACGCGAAGCGATTTGGTTTCTCGATTTCGTCGCGAAGCGCGGGCCATGAGCCAGCTCTCCCATCCAAACACGGCGCGCGTGTTTCTCTACGGGCAGCTCGACGATGGTGCTTGCTACTTCGTGATGGAGCACCTCGT
>CAMYMX010000314.1 GCA_947259605.1 uncultured Polyangiaceae bacterium
GTCACCGCCGTTCAGCGGGTTGTCGTCGCCCGCGCCGCCATTGATCGTGTCGTTGTCGTCGCCGCCGTTGATGTCATCGGCACCATCATTGCCGTTGAGGACATCTGCGCCGGCACCCCCGTTGATGACGTCGTTGCCATCGCCGCCGTTGACTGGAAGGTCGTCGCCCTCGTTGCCATTGATGGTATCGTCGCCAGGTCCGCCTTCGATTTGGTCATTTCCTTCATTGCCATTGATCGTGTCGTTGTCGTCGCCGCCGTTGATGACGTCACCGTCTGCGCCGCCGGAAATCGTGTCTGCGCCGCCCTCACCGTTGAGAATGTCTGCGCCGGCTTCGCCAAAAAGGTAATCATCGCCCGCTCTCGCGTTGATCGTGTCGTCACCATCACCGCCCTCGAACCAGTCGAATGACGCCGCAGTGCCCGTCATGTTGTCGCCTCCGCCTGCGCCGCAAACGCACACTGGCCCGGCGTGGACGAAAGACGGGATGACGATGTCAACGAATGCGCTTCCTTGAGCGCACGTCGCGGTGGCAGGAATAACGCAGGGCCCACCCGTGCATATGACGGTTGTCGCACTTGCGCCGGCAGAACAGCCGAAGAGGGCCTGGCAGTTCCCACAAAGCTGCGCATCCGCCTCAGCCGGTTTGAAACCAATCGCGGCAAGCGCGAGTAAGACAACTATTCCCCAACGTTTGAGCATTCTTTCCCCGTTCTTCGGACCCATCATGCCATGCCGCTCCCCCGATCGTCATGTGGTCACTGGCGCCGCTCCCCGAGCGAATTTGGTTATCCACGAAAAACCCGAAATTGCAAGGATTAGGGGCGCTTAGGAACCCAGGCCCAGACCATCTCTGTGCGAATCGGCTCGTTTCCGGCTTCGTCCGTGATCTTGCAAGCGACAAGCACATCGCCTTTGGGGGATCCCACGATGTCCTGACGCTGCCCGAGTGTGAGCGAGGCCTCGGCCCGAAGGCCACCCTTGGCGCGCTTCAGGTAATCGATGTGCATCGACTTCAAGAGCGGAAGCGTGTCGTCGGGAAGGTTCATGCCGACGACGAAACCCGTCGCCGTTTCAGCGAGGAGCGCCATTGCGGCGGCGTGGACCCCGTCGATGTGGTTCTGCTCGCATGACCGTCGCGGTGTGCGGCGCGACTGGCGACGAAATGACGCCATGTGCCGGGGTGCGGAGTCTTCTGAATCGCCCTCCGTTGGGCCGCGAGCTTGCGCTTGAGGGCCCGGGATTCGATGGCTTGGCGGAGCGCCAGTTGTTCCAAGAGTCGTTTCCGGTCGCGGCGGGACACGGGTAGGGTGGCGATCCCGCTCCGCTGACGACGATACTTCCGCTTGAGTTGTCCACGCTCGCGAGAGGCGGTGTCTCGATAGCTGCTCCAGGCGCGTTGCCGCTGTAGACGGGCAAGGTCGGGCTCGGCTCGTTGACCAAATGTTGACCACGAGATCTGAAATCACATGATATGGAGTGACAAATCCTGAACATGGCGATGCGGCTAAGTGGTTGTTAGGGTTGAGAATTCCCTGCGTTTTGCAGGGGTTTCACCGATCGCCCAAAACCCACCTTTTGTGATTTGGGAGCATGAGGTCGCTGGTTCGAATCCAGTCGCCCCGACTAATCATTTCAAGGACTTGCGGCGCTACCGATTTTGGCGATCGGGAGCCGTTGACCTGACGTTGACGTGAGGTGGAGAAACGGGCCGTAACGCTTCGACTAATCGGAGCTGCGCCTGGTCGCCGAGGTGGGCATAGAGGTGCGTGCTCTGCGCCGACTGGTGGCCGAGCTGGGCCTGGATCGCCTTGATGGAATGACCGCTGGTGGCGGCCTGACTGGCCACCGAGTGACGGCCGATCTGGTGATGGCTCAGTTCCCGGAGCCCGAGCGCGCGTTGCACCGTTCGCAGCGGTCGCTTGTGGCTGTCGAGGTGCCTGGGAAAGGTTCCGTCGATGGAGAAGAGGAATTCCTCCCCCGAGTATCCTTGCCCGATGTGCCAACGAATCGCGTCGACCATGTCCTGCGTGAGCGACAGTTTCAGCGATCTGTTGTTCTTGCGGGTCCCAAGAAGCGCGGGCCGCTCCTTGTTGCCCCGCTGCACCGCCCGGTCGACGATGAGCTGCGGCGGGACGTCCCGAATACGGCTCTTCGCGACGGCGTATACTTCTCCCGTCCGCAGACCGAGCCTGGTCGTTAGATAGAAGAACAGGTACCAGCGCGGCTGCAGGCGGAACATGCCGTCGAGAAGACGGTCCCGCTCCTCCCCGCCGTACCAGACGGGTTCTGTCGTGGCGACGCTTTCCATCGGCACATAGGGTACCGATGCAAGGAGCCCCCGCTTCCACATGAACCGAAGGATCGTTCTCACCAGTGACAGCCGGTGATTGATCGAGCTCGGAGCAAGGTGGCTGGGCAACCTGGTCTTGAGCAGGTCCAGCGCTGAGGTATCGACCTCCTCGATGAACCGATGCCCGAGCACAGGCTTGATATCGGGCCAGCAGCGCTCCCAGTGGTCGCGGCCGAGGGCCTTCATGCGGGTCGCGGACATGTACTGCGTGTACGCGTCTGCGAACAGGATGCGCTTCCGACCTGAGATCAGATCGGTGCGCCGTTGTCGTTCGGCTTCGAGCGCCTCGGCTTTGGTCTTGAAGCCAGCCTTTCGCTGGCGACCGTAGCCTTGGGGTGTGAAGTCGAATTGCCATGAGTTGGCTAACTTTCTAACGGCCATGCGGCTCGTTCCTTTCCGACAGGAACTTCCGCATCGCCATGTCCGGGTTCGTCAGGAAGAGGTCTAACATATCCAGGCGGAACCGGCGCACCCGCGGACGTCCGTAGACCGGAATCCGTCCTCCCGAGACTAGGTTTCGTAGATGTCGAATCGACCAGCCGGTGTGGCGTGCGGCTTGGGCATAAGTGAGCCACGTTCCGACTCTGTGGGTGGGTGTTTCCACGGCCTCTAGTCCTCCGTCCTGGGAATGAACTCGCGAGGCTTGCCGGGGACTCGCGGCCAGATCCGAGGAGTTGACCCGAGCGGCCCTGATGGCCTCGGAGCAGTTGCGTTCGCCGAGATAGGCTTCGCCATTGCCTCTGGAGGGGCGCCTCGAGGCATGCTGAGCCCGTGTTGACGGCAGTACCGCCAGAACGTCTGGTAGGAGGCTTCGAACGGCGGTGTGGCGCGTCGGCACGCCGTCCAGACGCCTTTGATTGAGTAGCCAGACCGCAGCCAGGCTGCGATCTGGTCCCTTCGCTGAAGGAAGCAGGCGTACGGTTCGTTACCCGGCCGCTCTGCCGGTGGGTAGTTCGGGCAAGGTTGTGGTTTCATCGACCAAGTTATCGGTTTTGGGGACCAAAAGTATTCTCAGAGGAGGCGTTTTTTTTCGATGACCGCGCTGAGCTCAGTTGGAAGCGACTGCAACCCGCCGGATCTCGTTGGAGCTCACTGCAACTGCGTGCGAGTCTGCGAGACTGATTGGAGCTCGGCGATACCGACTCGGGCCAGATCGTGCCGAGTTGCGGCCAATCATGACAAGAAATTTCTTTGCACACCGAGTCCCGGCGAGTTTCACTTTGTTTCAGACGTTTGCATGCGCTTGCGATAAGGGACCCAGCTCGTTTCCGGCAAGGTGGAGTTTTGTTTAACAAAACTGCAAGCGCGGCGTGCGAAGTCTTCGACGTTCGCGCCGCCGCACTGGATGACGTGCTCAACGCCTTCGGCTTATTCGCGAGTGCGAGGCGAGATCGGCGCTAGACAAGCGCCGAGTGCTGCTTACTATCTACTCGTGCGGGGTCTTCGGCATTTCATCGGTGTACGGGTTGGGGATGAACATGTTGCCCGTCTCGATGCCCTTGCCGAGGCGTCTGGATTCACGCGCGGAGAGATCCTGCGCCGTGCGCTTCTGAATGCGGACATTCCCAGCTCACGCACGCGGCAAGAGGTTCAAGATCTCTTGAGGATCCAACGCGAGCAGAACCGCCTTGGTGGCCTACTCAAGAAGGCGCTGACGGAGCGAGAGGAAAAGGCGGCGCTTCGCCGAACCTTGATCGAGGTGGAACGCAATGCGGCCGAGCTCAGGCGGTGCATCGCGCATCTTGTTCGCTCTCGCTGACCCGACGCCCAGGAGGTTCTCCATGCCGCCGGCTAGCAGCAGTAAGAAAAAGTTTTCCATCGGGAGCTTCGCTTCACCGAAGACCCGCACCACACCCGACCCCGAAGCGCTCCAACGCTTGATGAAGAAGACCGAGGTCGAGGGGGGAGGGGTCCTTGGCTCGACCAGCGACTCCGAGGTCGTGGCGAAGCCGCCCACTGCGATCCACTCGGTCGCACGTGAGGCAGAACCTGAGCTCGAGGCCGCGCCAAGTACGCCCGAGATTGCGCCACCTCCCGTTCCGACGCTCCCCACAGGACGCTCCCGTGGTCGCGGAACAAAGGAAGAGCCTCGCGTGCGCGCGAAGGATGGCGAGCGCCTCCGCCAAACGTCGATTCATCTCCCGGTTGATCTTCATCAGCGCTTGCGCAAGTACGCCTTCGATCAGGAAGTCACGCTGTCTGCGGTGATGGTCGATGCGATTCGCGCATGGCTCGACGCGCGAGAGGGGTAGGGCGCCCAGCTCACTCCTGGAAGAGCGCCCGCGCGTTCCCTAGGCTCGTTGTGACCTCTCAAAGACAGGGCGCACGGGGTGCCAAGCATGCGTTTGTTTGCCGGTCTCCTGCCCATCGGGACAACGATGAGCGCCGAGTTTCGCGGTACTGAATGTTATGTCGCCAGGGACGCGAACCGGAAAGGGCGTTTGAAGCTACTATGCTCCGCCCATATTGTGATTGGTATGGGGACGTTAGAAGCGGTTGGAATGCTCGGCGGCCAACCTCTCTCTACGGCGGTCGCGGCTGCATTGCTGTTCTGCACAATCGCTATTCTGTATGCGTTAGCGTGGTCTCGGTTTTTTGATCGAGGTCCGATTGAGACTGCCATGAGGAAAATAGCCGGATAAGCCCGTTGACACTTTGACGGCTCAGTGCTCGATCCTGCTGATGAGT
>CAMYMX010000315.1 GCA_947259605.1 uncultured Polyangiaceae bacterium
ATCACGGCCATGATCGACTGCGCGATGCTTGCTGCAGGCCGCGGGACCTCCTCGCCACCGAGATAGGCGATGACCTTCGGGATGCCTGAGACGCTCCCAAGAAGTCCGACGACGGAAAGCACGATGCCGCCGTACGCCGAGGGGAGGCGAAATCGGTCTTTCAGCCCGAGCGCGCCGAGTCCCGCGAGTGCGATCCCAAAGAAGGCCGGGATCAAGGCGGTCACGCTGACCGCGCCTGTTCCAACATAGGCCCCAAGACCGAGCACGATGAGTGCCACGGCAATTCCGATCATCATTTTTCCCATGGGTCGGGTGTAGCGCCCCCGCTCGCGAACAAAAGGAGCGAATGGAGTTGACCCGTTTGTTTTCCGGTCTCTTCGCCCGTCGGGCTCAAGCTGAGAGCCGAATTGCGCGGTACTAGCTGGTTATGTCGCCTGGCGCGCGAACCTGAAAGGGCGTTTATGTGGGCTATGCTCCGATAACTCGGTGGAAAGCTGTAGCGTCACGATCACCGAGGACGAGGTCCCTTACAACGTCGGTGGCTGCGGAGAAGAGCCGCCCTCGATGGCGCAGCCCTGTCAGGTCTCGAACATCTCCACGGGCGACGGTGAGGTTAGCTTTGCGGTCGAGTGCAAGTCCTTGCTCAGCAGCGTGACCGGCACCTCTGGCTTCGACGTGGGCGCCGTGGGTGGCGGCCCAACACCAATTCAGTTCGCGAACTGCAGAAGCCTCTAGAGCGATTTCTGAAAGTGGTCGCCGCAGATCGTGCCTTCGACCAAGGCATCTCGCTCTCCAAGGTGATGGTCGACGCGATTCGCGCGTGGCTCGATGCGGGCGAAGGGTAGGGCGACCCATGGAGTGTTCCGAAGGCCGCCGCTGTTGGTTACGAATAGATCAAAGTGGTGGGCCGCAGCAGGCAACCGACACTGATGTGCCGCAGGAGCCTGCATCGGACCGCGCTCGGGACGATCAAGAGCGTGCTTCGCGACTAGGACCCCACGTCTTCGACCTCCCGAACTGCGCTCGGAGTCCTGATCTTTTGCGCATGGTCGAACTCCTCGAAGCCAGCCCTTCGCCCTCCGAACCCACGATCAATTACGTATGGACGACCGGCGTTCTTTGCAAACCCCGCGCTCGCGTTTGGGGGTCGGTCGCTCGAGTTGCAACACTAAGCCTGGGGGTACTTCGGGCCGAAAGGCCCGTAGAACTGAGGTTACACGGGGGTTGCGATGGGTAGGTTCTTAGAGTCGGCATGGTTCACTGCGGCATGCGCTGCGTGTTTGGGGATCGCGGTGATCGGTTTGGGCTGCGGCGGCGAAAGCGCGGGCGAGCGCGCGGGTCTTCGCTTCGAGGGGACCGAGCCCGGAGACTGCGAAGATGGCGCGGACAACGACGCCGATGGGCTTTTCGACTGCGATGATTCCGGCTGCGCCGCATCCCCGCTTTGTAACACGGGCACCGGCGGCGTCGGAGGTATTGCTGGCACCGGCGGGATCGGCGGAGCGGCCGGAATGGGCGGAGCGTCCGGTACCGGCGGTACGGGCGGCTCGACCGGCACCAACTGCGACGGCGGGCCGCTTGCGGCGCCGATCCCCAACTGCGCACCAAGCCCACTCCCGACGACCGGTGACCCAGCCCAAGACTGTGTCGACCGCATCAACCAGCTCCGCTTTGACTGCCAATGCCTCCCGCCGCTCCAACGCTGGACCGAGGGCGAGAGTTGCGCGGACCAACACGCGCTGTACGACAGCACCCGAAGCGCACACTCGGGCTTCCGCGATGATATCTGCTCACCCCGAGGCTGGGCACAAAACGAGTGCCCCGGGTGGAATTCCGAGCAGCACATCATCACCGGATGTCTCCAAGCGATGTGGGACGAGGGTCCCGGCGAGCCGTACATCGAGCACGGCCACTACATCAACATGACCAATCCGTCATACAGCATGGTCGCCTGCGGCTTCTACGAAACCGCGGGCGGGCAGTTCTGGTCGGTGCAGAACTTCCAGTAACGTTTGGGTGGGCCCGACTTGGTTTGCAATACTGGATTTACACGGGGGTTGCGATGGGTAGGTTCTTAGAGTCGGTATGGGGCGTTGCGGTACTCACTGTTTGTTTTGGGATCGCGGCGATCGGCGTGGGTTGTGGCGGCGAGAGCGTGGGCGAGCGTACGGGTCTTCGCTTCGAGCAACTGAGCCAGGCGACTGCAGCGACGATGCCGACAACGACGCAGACGGTCTCTTCGACTGTAACGATCTAGGCTGCGCCGGCGCAGCAACCTGTTCGGACGGAGGCACCGGCGGTATCGGCGGCGCGGCTGGCATGAGTGGATCTGGTGGCATCGCCGGCTCTGGTGGCATCGCCGGCTCTGGTGGTGCCGACGGTGGCGGCGGCATGGGTGGCGCGGGCGGCGTCGGCGGCGCGGGTGGTATCGGCGGCGGGTGTGAAGAGAACAGCTGCTCGAACTTCGCCGGAGGTGCGGAGTGCGGCGTGATCCCGACCCGCTGCGGTGGAGAGGAGCAGGCCATCTTCTGTGGCACTTGCCTGGGGAGTCAGGTGTGCGTCGAAAACCGGTGTGTTTGTCCGGTTGGCGCAGACTGCGGTGAAGGCTGCGGCGACCGTTGCGGCCCGGACGAGGTCTGCGTGGAGGGCGAGTGCTGCGAGCCCACGTACCCTTGCGCCGAGAATGAATGCTCGCCTCCCGGCGGATTTCCAGACGGCTGCGGCGGCATCACCCAATGCCCAGAGTGCAGAGACGGCGAGGACTGCGTCCTTTCCAACGAGCTCGTCTTCGAGTGTCTCGGCGGCGCGGGTGGCATGGGGGGTACGGGCGGCAATGCCTGTCAGTCGGTCACGATCACACCCACGCGAAGCATTCCGAACGTCATGTTCCTCGTCGACCAGAGCGGGTCGATGACCTCCGATTTCGCAGGTCAGCCACGATGGAGCGCTGCCCACGGGGCGATTACAGGAATCGTCTCCGAGCTCGACTCCATCGTCCGCTTTGGTTTGACCACGTACACCTCCGATACGGGAGATTCCAATCCACCTTGCCCACGGCTCCCGGTGGCGGGCGATCCTTTGGCGACCAGCCCGCGGGTCGATTTCGGTCTCAACAACGCGAACACGATCGGGAACAACAGCATTTATCCGAGCAGCTACCCCAGTGATGCCGTCGGCGACACACCAACCGGTGATAGCATCGACGCACTCGTGGACATCATCCAGTCCAATCCGCCGCCGATCGAGGGTCCTACGATTATCGTTTTGGCCACCGATGGTGAGCCGGACACCTGCGAGGTGCCGAACCCTCAAACGGGCCAACAGGAGGCCGTCAATGCGGCCACGGCGTCACATGCTGCAGGGTACGACGTCTTCATCCTGAGCGTTGGAAATGAAGTCAGCGATTCGCATCTTCAAGAAATGGCGAACGTTGGTGTGGGCAAGTCAGCTAGCGAAAGCGGCGATCCGGCGCCGTTCTGGGTCGGCACCAACCCACAGGACCTCGAAGACGAGTTCCGTCAGATCATCGCTGCGAGCATTTCATGCGACATTCAGATGGACAAGCGCTTCGACGACAAGGAGAAGGCTTGCAACGACCCGGAGAGTGACGTTCGGCTCAACGGCGTGCCGCTAAGCTGCCCGACCGAGTGGCGAGTGAAGCCAGGCGTCGATGATATCATCGAGCTGCTCGGCAGCGACTGCGACACGTTCAAGAGTGGCGACGTGACGTTCTCGGCCGAATTCCCGTGCGGCGCGATTGTCGTCGAGTAGCAAGAGCACCGCGCCTTTAGGGCAGGCTCCCGGCACGGTGAAGTGATCGTTCTTCTCTACCGGGATCGCCTCGAGCTCGCCCAGGCGAGCCAGAGCCTCGGCATCACCGCGGTCGAGCTTCGTGCACGACACCGAGACGCGCTCCGGGCTATCAAGATCGTGGTCTTGGATCGGGAACACCAAGTGTAGGCGCCCTGCTTGTCCCAGACCACGATCTCCTGACCACCTGACCCCCGCCTCGCAAAGCGCCTACTGGCCCGCAGATCGATCGGAATTGACACTTCAAAGTATCATGATAGTTTGAAGCGCATGTTCAAGCGAAGGCTCGTACTTCCGAAGCCCGGGACCGAGAGCTTCTTTTTGTGGGGACCGCGCCAAACGGGTAAGAGCACCCTCCTGCGACAGACGTACTCCGATGGCCGCTGGATCGATCTTCTGAAAGCGGAGGAGTTCCGGCGTTACGTCGCGCGCCCCGAGCTTCTCCGGCAGGAGATCGAGGCAGGGGAGGCCGAGCCCGGGCGGCAGATCGTCATCGACGAAATCCAGAAAGTTCCGGCGCTGCTCGACGAAGTGCATTGGCTCATCGAGAACCGAGGGCTGCACTTCGCGCTTTGTGGGTCGAGTGCGCGCAAGGTGAAGCGCGGCGCGGCCAACCTGCTCGGTGGGAGGGCCACGCGCTACGAGCTCCACGGTCTCTCGGCGAGCGAGCTCGGTCGCGAATTCGATCTGGACCGAATGCTCAACCACGGCTACCTGCCACGGATCTACGGTGCGACTCGCCCGAAACGCATGCTTGATGCGTACGTTGCCGACTACCTCAAGGAGGAAATCGCCGCAGAGGGTTTGGTGCGAAGCCTCCCGAGCTTCTCGGATTTCCTAGATGCTGCGGCGCTCAGCGATGCAGAACTCGTCAACTTCTCCAGCATCGCTCGCGAGTGTGGCGTATCGAGCAATACGACGAAAAGCTATTTTCAGATCCTGGAAGATACGTTGATCGGGCGATGGTTGCCCGCCTACCGCAAGCGTCCCAAGCGCCGGGTGATCGGGTCGCCCAAGTTCTATTTCCATGACGTCGGGGTTGTGAACAGATTGGCCCGAAGGGGAGAGCTCCTCTCCGGCTCTGAGATCTATGGAAAGGCCTTCGAGAACTGGGTCTTCCACGAGCTGTCGGCGTTTGTGAGCTACCAGGAGTTTGATGGCGCCCTGTCGTACTGGCGAGTCGCGAGCGGCATCGAGGTCGACTTCGTCCTCGGCAACATGCAACTCGC
>CAMYMX010000316.1 GCA_947259605.1 uncultured Polyangiaceae bacterium
CTTCTCGCAGACATATCGGCGTTCGCAAAGGAAGCGAGCGCCGAGACGACCAAGAGCACGAGCACCGATTGGTTTCGTCTTCGAATCATGTGACACCCCATTCATCATTAGTAACGGATGAGCTGGGACGGTCCAAACTCGTGCGGAAGGTCCGGTCGAATTCGCCGATTTTTCGAGGCTCAGGAGCGGCTACGGGACGATCAGGTCGTCCTCGTCGCAGGGGCCACTGCAGGGGTTCGAAACGACTCCGGTCTCGTAGAACTTCTTTAAGACAGGTCCAAGCGCTTCGAGCTCTGTCGCGCGACCGTGCGGGTCTCGCATGGTGTCATCCCAGTGCGGGATGTTGGTGATCGGTGGGTCATCGTTGCCGAAGTCGACCTCGATCATTGCGGAGCCGTCGTGTTCCCCGCTCGCGACCGGGATTCCCCAGACGTCGCGGATGGTGTCCGCGAGATTGACGATACCGCCAATCGTTCGCGCCATGATGTGGGCCCCGAGATTGGTCACTTGATGGTCGGCCTTGGACACTTGGATCAGCACCTCGTGTGCAGGCGTGCCCGCCAGAAGATTCGTTCGAATGTATTTTGAGTACCCGGTTGGCTCGGCCCGATCCCAGAGGCCTTGAATCAGCGCGAGGTTCATTTGAACGTCGAGGGCATTCCAGTTGTAGTTGCTGTAGAACTGCGGCGCGAACTCATCGAAATTGACGCTTCTGTTGAGAAGCAGGTTGTACGACTGGCCGGGCACCGCGAGCAGACCCCGTTCGATGTCCGTCGTCAGCGCCATGATACTCGCACCCAAGATTCCGCCCTGGCTCCCGCCGAAGTAGTAGCGCTTGGCCCCGTCGATGGTCGCGCCGCCGCAGTCCTTCAGGAGCGCCTTATTGAGGTCGGTCATTGGCCCGCCGTCGGCCTCGCGTGACAAGGTCCTCATCGCCATCAGGAAGTTCAAGAAACCCTGATGCATTCGTTCAGGGATGGCGCGGAACGCGGAAACATCCCCGCCCACGATGGCCGGGATCAGAGTCGGAAGAACGTCATCGCTCGAGAAGCCCTTCCAGTCCAAAGCAAAGGCGGCGAAGTTTTCCGCTGCTGCGATCCGCTGAAAGCCCAAGACTTGCTCCTTGGCCCCGAGCTGGCCGTGACCGAACTCTACCAGGGCCGCCGGCATCATAGAGGCCGTCTCTGGCACGATCATCGCCGCCGAATATGGGAAGCTCCCGTTCTGTTCGGGCAAGCCGTCGTCGCCGAGGTTGAGCAGGCCGCCCGACTCGCCCTTCGTCATGTACAGAGGCATGTCGAACGTAATCTCCAGACGACAGGCAATGCCGCTGTCGAGCTGCTCGTTCTTGAGCTCGATGGTGTACGGTACGCCGTCGGGGAAGCTCGCCAGCGCATCGTCACGAATGTGTACCATGGCGCTGGTGTTGTTCTCGCGGCTTGCGGTGGTGAAGTCCCAGGCGATCTGAAGCTCGTCGCGCGCGATGCCGGCCTCTGTGAGCGTCGCAAAGAGCTCCTCGAAGTGCGCGCGACGTGATTCGATCACCGGATCGTCCGAGGGCTCGTCGTCCCGCAAGGCTAGAAAACCAGCTGAAGGCGCGACCGGCATCCCTTCGCCGTCCAGCACGTTCCGGATCGCCACGATGTATCGAGTCGCATCCTCCGGGCGGATGGCAGGGCGCAGCATCAACGCTTGCTCTTGCCTGAGCGCCTCGAGGTCGCGGTTGACCGTGAAGTCCGGCTGGTCCTCGTTTGCGTCCACCCGAACCTTGGCCTGAACCACGTACTCGTCGAGATCGACCCAGTGGGCCAGCCGCTCGCCCGTGTCTGCGTTGATGATGACCGTAGGAGACTCCGCGTTCAGCGAGTCCTCTATACTGTCCGGCGCTGCAAGTCCGGTGACGGTTGCGCCCGGGAAGTGTGTCATTGCCGCGATGCCTGGGGAGAAGCCGTCCATTTCATTGAAGGCATCGGGGTTCGATCGGACGCCGGCCAGAGTTGCCGGCATCGTCGCCTCGGGCAGTGCGAGGCGAAGCCCCGTCACGGTACTCGCGTCCGCCACGGTCCAGTAGTCGTTGGGGTACGGAAAGCCGCAGTAGCTCGGGGTCAAGGGATCGCATCCGAGCGGGAGCGTTCCACCCGTGCCACCGGACCCTACGGGCGCCGTCGCGCTGTTGCCATCGCTGCCGCAGCCGACGACGAAAACAACTGTAATTGCCAGGGTGGTAAGACAAGAGAGAGATCCATTCATGCCGCGGATGCTAGATGCCGAGCCAAGCCCTGTCTACAGCCCCGCGGTCGGCTCTTGAACTCTCTGCGAGATGCGTCCAAGAACGAGGAATGAAGATCGCCGTCGTGACTGGAGCGGGCAAAGGCCTCGGCCGCGAAATCGCCAAGGGCCTCTCTGCGAAGCAGTTCAACGTGCTTGCGACGGACATCGACGAGGACGCGGCCCGCGCAACCGCAGAGCTCATCGGGGGCGGCGCTTGGTCGATGCATCAGGACGTTCGAGACTCCTCCTCGCATCACGAGGTCGCGGCGGCGGCGGCTGAACGTGGCACGCTCGCACTCTGGGTAAACAACGCCGGCGTGCTTCACACCGGCCACGCCTGGGATCACGGCGACGAGCTCGTTCGACAGATGACCGAGGTCAATGTGCTGGGCATGATCTGGGGAGCGCGCGCCGCGATTGCGGCGATGCGCGATGACGGCGGCCATTTGATCAACATCGCATCGCTGTCGTCGATCACACCGGTGCCGGGTTTGGCCGTCTACGGAGCGACCAAGCAAGCGGTTTTGGGTTTTACGATCTCGCTCGCCGGCGACATCGAGCGCGCCAAGTTGCCCATCAAAGTGAGCGCGGTTTGCCCGGACGGAATCGATACCGACATGGTGAGCAGCCAGAGGGGCAACCAGCAAGCCGGTCTCGTCTTTGCTGCGGCAAAGCTTTTGACCGTCGAAGAGGTGGCAAGCGTCGTGCTAGACCTGGTCGACAAGCCCAGGCTCGCCGTCAGTGTTCCATGGTCTCGCGCCGTTCTCGCCCATGCCATGCGCCCGTTCCCGGAGTTCAGCCTCAAGGTGCTGAAACCGTTTCTCTGGTTCGGGGAACGCCAGCGCAAAAAGACGAACGAAGAGAGCTAGGCCTCCTCGTCGCGGGCGTCCTCGCGATAAATGTGCACGTCGCGCTGCGGAAACGGAATCGAAATGCCTTCTTCGTCGAAGCGCCGTTTTACCTCACGCGTGACGTCCCAATAAACGTCCCAGTACTCCTCGGTTTTCGCCCAAGGTCGAACGATGAAGTCGACCGAGGAATCACCGAGCTGGTGCAGACGGATGACCGGCTCGGGGTCCTTCAGCACTTTTTCGTTATCCGCGACGATCTCGGCGAGCACTTTCTCCGCTTTGGGGATGTCATCGGAGTACCCAATCCCGAACGTCATGTCTACGCGCCGCTTATCTTGATGGGTGATGTTGCGAATGACTCCTCCCCAGATCTGCTTGTTGGGCACGACCAGTAGTTGGTTGTCGAAGGTGAGAACCATCGTCGAGACTAGATTCATCTTGTAGACCTTGCCGGTGACCCCTCCTGCCTCGACGGCGTCCCCCACATCGAACGGCCGGTACACGAGAATCATCATACCCGACGCGAAGTTCGAGAGAGTGTCCTGCAGGGCAAAGCCGATGATGAAGCCAGCGATCCCGAGGCCGGCCAGCAGTGGCGCAACCTCCACGCCGAGCTGCGCAATCGCGATGATGAAACCGAAGAGCAGGATTAGCCGTCCGGTCATCTTGATGAAAAAGTCCCGGGCTAAGCTCGAGACGTCGAGCTTGGACCGGTCGATGGCGCGCCGCATGAGTCCCCGCCCGACACGGGCTGCGAGGAAAAATGCAAACAGCACCAGCACGAACGCGAGAAGTTCGAAAATCAGGGATGCGCCATTGCTGCGAAGCCAGTCGGCGGCGTCCTCCAACCACGAGTCCAGGAGGCCAGACACGACTTCCTTGTTGAAAATGTCCTGGGATAGCTTCCCGGTCGCAACGATGATTCCCTGCCTGAGCTGAGCGGTCTCGAGCCCGTATTCGTCCATCAGCTGGACGTTTGCGCGCTGGCTTTCAGCAAGCGCGTCTCGTTGCTTCTTGAGGGAGGCCAGCAGCTTCTGCGCCTCGGCATCCGTATCCGCCCCAGCGCGGGTCGCGATCTCGTCGATTTCTTGCTTCGTGCTCTGGAGCACGCCTGAGGTAACGTCCGCACGAATCTTGAGGTGCGAGACCAGGTATTCGATGTCGGCTTTCACATCTAGACCGAGCATTTCCTGCTGGTCGATGTTGGTGTCCAAGTACTTGATCAAGCGGGTCGACGTCGAAAGTTTTCTGCTGAGCTCGCCGCGTGCCTTTTGCGCTTCGTCGGGGCTTACTTTCGTCGCTGCATCGACCAGCGCGACCGATTCGCGCCCCGTTTCCTCCAGCTTCTCGCGCATCGCGCGTGCGTCCTGTTGCAGAAGCTTGCTTGCCGTCGTGCGGCCTTGCGCAGCTCTTGCTCCGGCGTCCTCGGCGCTAAGCACGAGCTCGACGAGCTTCGCAATGTCGCGTCGGTATCGAGCCCTTTGGTCCGAAACCTCCTTCTCGATCATCGCGGCAGCTCCATCCGGATTTTCCCCGACCTTTTGACTCAGCTCTTCGAGAGCCGCTCCGCGCTGCTTTAGATCGGCTACCACGCCCTCGATTTGGCTGGAAGAGCCTTTCTGCTCGGGCGTTTGAGCATCCTGCCCGAGGGTTGCCTGCGGCAAGAGTGAACCGAGCGTCAAAGCGATTATAAACGTCGCAGCCAGCCGTAACTGCCCGCGTTGCGTTGCCATTTGCATAGTAGAACTCCGTGGAACTCGATTGTCGGTTCGATGGATTGACCCCAATCGCCTACGAGTGCTAGCGGACGCCCTAGCGGCCCTCAAGGCGACCCCAGGCGTTGAAAACCGACGCTGCTCGCTATAAGGTCGCATCGATCGTGGAGGTTGAGATGAGGATGAACGGCTTACGATGG
>CAMYMX010000317.1 GCA_947259605.1 uncultured Polyangiaceae bacterium
CGAAACCCTGGGTCATCCTTGTTCGCGCAGAAGCCTTCTGGGCAACCCGAGCGTTGATCGCAATCATCGATGCAGGTCTGGACGGGGTCCGGGTCGCTAGGGTCGGGCGGCGGCCCGAGGTGCTGAAGTGTGCTGAAGCAGGGAGCCGGATCGCATACTCCGGTGCCTTCATTACAGAGAAAACCGGAATCGCATTGGAGTATCTCATTCTCAACGCATTTGTTGGTGTCGAGGTCGCATTCGGTGAATGTGCATTGATTCGAGTTCTGCGTGCAGTCGTCAGTGCTTGTGCAGCAGTCCGGCACCTCCCCATAGACACAGCCGCTATTTGGATCGCATCCGATAAGCGGCTGACAGGCGTCCAAAATTTCGCAGTTGGCATTGACCGGCAGGTATGTGCACCCAGACTCAAGATGCCCGTTCTCCGGATCGCATATGTCATCCGTGCAGTCGATGCCGTCGTCGGGGCAAAGGTCGTCCATCAACTCAAAGCTGCAGGTTTCCTGCTCATCATTGCACCTCGGCGCTGCGCACGTGGGTCCCTCGGGACAAGGAAAGACGCCAGGCACACACATGTCGTAATCCTCCCCTTGGACACACTCGCTGGGAGAGCAAAAGGTGGGCTCACAGCTCTCGTTGCTTGGGAACTCGCAGCAGTTCTCAATTGGAGTTCCTAAGCACACGCCATTGGCGCTGCAGCGCCCATTCTCCGTGCAAGCCGGCACCCCTTCGCACGGTGCGTTTTCGATAGTCTCGTTCACACATCCGGTGGCCGAATCACATCGATCGTCAGTGCACTCGTTCCCATCCACGCAATCGATGGGTGGACGAGGCGACGGCGGACAGCCCTGCTCCTCGCAATCATCCGTGTCATCGATCGTGCATTCATTGCCATCGTCGCAGAGTGTCGCGCAGACAGCGTTACAAGCGCCCGCGATATCACCGTGGTCGAAGTGCGCTGCTAGCGCTTTCTCACTGACCTTGATGGTGTGAAAATTCGCAGGATTGCCTGGCGGGATGTGACAGATCTCGACCTTGGGAGCCGGTGCTGCCTTGGCCTGCGTGGCGAACAGCGTCGTTGCAGCGAGAAGCGCGAACGCCGCCAGCGTAGCCGGAAGTCCCAATCGCGCACCATGCACGTATGCGTATTGACTTTCGCGATCAATCATCGGTCATCCTCCATTCCTGGTCAGGCTTCAGCGCGAAGTAAGACCTGGGTTACAGGACCCCGAGGAGTCGAATCTATGCGTAATTGTTCACTGCGGTGGGCCCCGGTTAGAGCGCGCAAGATGAAGGACGCGCGTTTCTGCTGCGCTTTTGGTCGATCCCGTGGCTAGCGTCCCGCGTGCGGTGTTGACAATTACTTATAGACAAAAGGACTAGTGCGCACGTCCGCGCGGTCTAGTACTGCAGCGTGAAGCCGAGGCTCGCCAAGAAGCTCGTGGTTCCCCACCGGCCGGGGCATCCAGTCTGCAGAACCTGGTCCTCGCTACAGACGACGACGGTTTCACTCGTTCCCGGGACAACTCCGGGTCGATCGATGTACTCGTTGCCGTTTCGCGCGCGGCGCCCCGACAATACGAGCCCTAGGTCCAGGCGGAACTGGTCCGCGGCTCGTTTGCCATCCCAGTAGAAGCCGAGCCCCGTCATGCCGCTCACCCCAAAGCCCCACGGCGCAGACCGAAAGTTCGCCCACTGCGGGTTGGTGGCGTTGACCGTGAAGTTGAGGCCTCCACGCCACGCCAGGAGTGGATTTCGGAACCGATACTCCACGCCAGGGCGTAGCGACCACACGTTCCTCCATCCGAAAGGAGCAATGCTGGTGACCTCCAAGTCCTGCGTGCTGCTACGGATCGTTGAGGGCTGGCTCAGGTTTCCAGACTTCTTGGCGGCGTGAAACTGCATTCGATACTCGAGCACCAAGAGCAGCCGGTCATTGACTTGTGAAGACACCCCAACTTGAAACATGTGTGGAACGTTCCACTCCGAGATGGTCGCAAGCTCTTCCTCACCCGTGAGCTCCGTTAGAAAGGCACTCGTCGTCGTGCCGGAAAGCTTGATTCGAGAGTACATGCGGTATGTCGCTGCAAAGGTCAGCTTCGGATGGGGTTTCCACGTCAGGCCGAAGCGAGGCGAAGGAAAGCCCACACCGCCGATATCGGTCTTCACCCGCTCATACCTGGACGTTCCGAAGGCGGCGCCGATATTGGACCAAAGGTCGGCGACCTGCGTCGAGAACGGGAGGCGGATTGCGATTCCAAGCCAAAACTGATCCGTCACGCGGATGGAAGTGCCCAGTGCAGCCTCGCCGATGAAGGCGGCGACTCTCATGTCCTCGGGCGTTCGATTGATGCAAGTTTCGGGGTCTGTGTTGGGCGTGTAGTCAGGTGGCGGACCGACCACTTCCCCGTCCACGCAGACCGTATCTGGGTAGTTCCCACCAAAACCCGCCTCGAAGTAAACGCCGGCGCTGAAGACCACGCGCGGCGCAATTCGACCGGCCAAAAAGATCGAAGGCAGGGGACCGAGCGCCAAGGGCCCCGTAACCTTGGTGTTGGGGCCCTGGACCGGCGCAAACGATTTCACCATGAGCATGGTGAAGCTGAGTCCGAAGCCAAAGCGCGGGATACCCTCGAGATTCGCCGGGTTCAACACTAGCGCCGCTGGGCGCTCCAGGTACGTCGCGCCGGTCAGTCCCATCGCGAGAGCCCGCGTGTCGTAGATACTCGCTTCGGGGTTCGCGCTTGCAGGCGTCGGGCTCGTGACGGCAACCGCGATGAGCGCAGCCAAGGGGCCCAATCGTCTGCATCTATGTTGACGCCGCGATCCTCGTTTCCTCATGAAACCTGCTGACCAAGTACCACACTGCACCTCAGCGTTTCGCACGGGACCGACGCGAAGATAGGGTTCGCCGTCATGCGGAGCGGCTGCAGACCGTGGCTAGCTGGGGCAGGCGCGGGCACAAAATAGCACTTATGGCCGAGATCCGACGCCCGATCCGGCAGCTTTGCTGCGCTGTCTAGGACGCGGAACGAGCAGAGGTCTGAGTTTCGCAGGTTGTCGGGCTAGTGCGCCGGAGTGTAGTCTCGCGATCGATGGACGCTGCCACATGCGCGATTAACGTCGCAGAGTCTGCCTATGATCTGAGTGTCGAGGCTAGCGAATGGTTGCCACGGGTTGTCGAATCCGGTGGTGACTTGTTTGACCTGGGTTCCGGCAACATCGCGATGCTAGGCGGCGGACTCAGAGACGACCAACAAGGGACAGTGAGCCAGATAGTCACGTCCGACGGGAAGCCGGATCTAGCGATGGCGTTGATGACCGCGGTACAAGAGATTGGCCCCGAGGTCATTCGAAGTCATACGCACAGTGCGATGCGGTCGAGCGTGGTAGAGCAGCTTTCGGCGCTTCGCGAATCCGAGCCGAGGGTCTACGAGATTTACACCCGCCACTTGGGTTGCAAGGACGTCATGTCGGTGCACGCCCACGATCCGGATGGGCACGGAGCGCTCATTTCGATGCCATGCGCGGATGTGACTGAACCAGAGCCCGCCGTGATGAGGATGTGGGAAAGAGTAGCTGTCCATATTGCGACAGCCTACCGCATGCGGCGGCGACTCGGCGCTGCTGTGGCGTCCGTAGGTTACGCTGCAACCGACCTGCCGCTCGATGCAGAAGCCCTCCTAGATCCCGCAAGCTTCTCAGTCAAAGAAGCGGTGGGCGACGCCCAGGCGGAAAAGACCGCGGCAATAATTCGTGAGGCCGCGCTCCGCGTCGACCGTGCTCGCGGAAAGCTCCGTCGGCAAGACCCTGATGAGGCGTTGCACTCGTGGAAAGCTATGGTTCGAGGACGCTGGTCGATTGTCGATTGGTTTGATAGCGATGGCCGCCGATTCGTGTTGGCCAAACCCAATGAGCCCGATCTAGGGGATCCGCGAGGACTCACGGACCGAGAACATCAAGTTGTCACGTACGCGTCCCACGGTGAAAGCTCGAAACTTATCGCTTACCGGCTGGGAATATCGAAACAACGTGTCTCCAAACTGTTGCGTGACGGAATGCGCAAGCTTGGCGTCAAGACAACGGCGCAGCTGGTGGAAAAGCTGAGGGGATTCCCAAGCGCATAGGGCGGGGTTTTCCCGGCCGGAGATTGGCCTGACACTCACCGCCCGGTGCCGTTGTTGACGGACTAACTTCGGTTCGTCCCAGCGGCAGGAGGTATGCGAGCTCCACCAACACGGGCCAGCGCTCGCTTGGGCGACCCTGGCGGGTGGCGTCGTTCGGGTCGACGTGGGCGTCGTGTTTGTGGTGGCAGACCGCGTCTATGGCATCGTCGAACGCTAGGTCCTCACCTGCTTCCCCCACTTGTCCTCGACGAACCATGCTGCCGCTGCGAACGCGAGATAGGACGCGAGGGCCATAGCGCCCAACTGCACGGGCGACTCAGGAAGGGGAGCCAACAGGTTGCCGTACTGAATGGCAAGGAGAATGAACCCGAAGATCCAAATCGCCCGGGCGCTTCGGGCGTAGCGCGCGTAGATCGCGACGCCGATCAACAGGACGCCCGCCTCCAACACGAACGCGACGATCAGGTGATCCCATAAACCAAGTCCGACCTTGAACCGGTCGCCGTAGAGCGGAAGGTCAGGCACGTGGACCAGGAGATCGAGCACCCAGTGTGCGAGCACACAAGCGCCGATCGCAAGACCGCCTCGTCGCTTCCAGACCAGGCTGCCAAGCCCCCCGAGAATCACGGCCCAGGCCACAGACGCCGCGAGGCTATGTGTGTACGGCATGTAGTAGAGGTCGAGGGGGCTCGAGGCCGTGAACCCCGGCACGATCCGGACCTCCTCGACCCCCGTCATGATGAAAATCGACCACAGCACATCGACGAACTGCGCCGCAAGAAACAACACCCAAAGGGGGACGCCTCCGCTTTGGCGCAGGGCAAAGCTCGGCGCGTAGTGCCCGACAAACACGAACGCAGCGTATCGGGTCTTCGCTCT
>CAMYMX010000318.1 GCA_947259605.1 uncultured Polyangiaceae bacterium
GTAACGACCAACCCATCACTCGTCGCCAAGACCGGGCGGCCGTTCCAAGAGGTGCTCGTCGACATTTGCGAAGTCGTCGACGGCCCGATCAGCGCGGAGGTCGTTGCGACCGACTACGACGGGATGCTCAAAGAGGCCCGAGTCCTCGCGAAGATGCACGAGAACATCGTCGTGAAGATCCCCTTGATCCCCGAGGGCCTCAAGGCAGTGCGAACGCTCACCGACGAAGGCATCCGTACCAACGTCACGCTATGCTTCAGCCCGACGCAAGGGCTGCTCGCCGCCAAGGCAGGCGCAACCTACATCAGTCCGTTCATCGGCCGTATCGACGACATCGCGGGCAACGGGATGGAGCTCGTCGAGCAACTGGTCACGATCTACCAAAACTACGGGCTGGCCACGCAAGTCCTCGCCGCGAGCATTCGTCATCCCGTTCACGCCGTGCAGGCCTCTCTCATCGGCGCGGACGTTGCTACGATTCCGCACAAGGTCATCCTGCAGCTGTTGAAGCATCCCCTCACGGACATTGGCCTCGAGCGGTTCTTGGCCGACGCGAAGAAGATTCCGACCCGGTAAGACGCGGCGAGTCGCGAACCTCACTACGAGTCATGCATGCGACCCAGAGTCCTCGTCGTCTACAAGAAGAGCACCTACCAACGCTACGTAGGTCGCGCGCAGGCACGGCTTCACGAGCTGATCGAGCACAGCGATGTTTCGGTCGAAGGACTGCTCCACGAGCACGAGGTTCATCAGGCAACGCTGCAGCGCGCGAAGGAGGCGCTTCGTGACTTGGGAGCGCGCGCGATCCTGCGATACCGCCCCGAGCCGATGCCCGCAGAGGGGTCCTGGGACCTCATCGTCACGCTCGGGGGGGACGGCACCCTTCTGTGGGCCTCCCATCTCGCGGATTCCTCGACTCCAATGCTGGCGATCAACAGCGCGCCGGATACCAGCGTCGGCTACTTTTGCGCAGGCGATGCGCACGATGTCGGTGACGTGCTGGCTTCTGCCCTCGATGGGAGCCTGAAGTCGAGCCGTCTTGCGCGAATGCGGGTCGATGTGGGCGACAAGCTCATCTCGACACGCGTACTCAACGACGCGCTCTACTGCCACGAGAGCCCCGCCGCGACCTCACGCTACATTCTCAAATTCGGCGGCGAGCAGGAGCGTCACATGTCGAGCGGGGTCTGGGTGGGCCCGGCGGCCGGTTCAACGGCCGCGCTTCGTTCGGCCGGTGGTAAGGTACTTCCGATAGGCTCGCAGAAGGTGCAGTTTGTCGTCCGAGAGCCGTACCGCGGCGTCGATAACAAATATCGTCTCGTCAAGGGCATGTTCACGCGCGACGAGGTCCTCGAGATCACCAGCCGTATGACCAAGGGACGGATCTTCCTCGACGGTACCCAGAAGGTGTACGCGATCGGGATTGGCGACCGGATTCGGCTGACTTTGTCTGACGAGCCGCTGACACTTCTGGGGCTGAGGCGACGGACCGACGGCTCGAGCAAGGTCCCCCGGTTGAAGTAAATTGACCAGCCAAACGCCTGAGCGTTAGGTAGTAACCCGTGCCGCGCTATCGTAGCCATATCGCCTTCACGGTCTGGCCCCTCGCCGTTCTTTTCGTCTTGGAGCTGGCCCGGCTTTGGCCTGCGCTCCGCGGTGCAAGCTCGTTTGCCGAAGAGTCGCCTGCGAGCTGGCTTTCGCTTCTCACCTGGACGGTGATGGTCTTGGGCTCCCTCGCGGCCTACGTGCGCGGCTGGAGCATGCTCGGCCCGGAGACAGCTCAGAGCGCCGGTCCTTACCGTTCAAACGGCTGCTGGCGGCTGCAGAAGCTGGCCGGAGGCGTTGCTTGGGCTCTCGTCGTCTCACAGCTCGTTCTGCACTGGATCATGACCGTCCGCGTGGGACCCGTCGCCATCAGTCAGTACGAGCTCCTGCGCGAGTTTCTGTCACGCCCGCCCGTCATGGTCTTCTATGTGCTGGGACTCGGCGCGCTCGGGCTCTTCTTGTCGCAGGGAATCTCGGCTTCGTTTCGCGCCTGGGGTCTCGCGTGGCGGCCTCAAAGTTCACGTTGGCTCGAAATCGCCGGTACCCTGACGTCGGCTGTGATGTTGCTGATGGCGATCAACGTCCTGAGTCACTTCGTGACCGGGCGCGCGTACTGGATGGGCCCGTGAGCGTCGCGCGAATCTACGCAATTGCTCTAAACACCTACCGCGAAGCCGTGCGCGATCGGGTCTTGTTTGGCGTTTTAGTCCTTGCCGCGGCCGTCCTTGCGCTGACCTTGGCGCTGGGGGAGCTCTCACTCGATCAGCAGATGCGGGTGGTTACCGATCTCGGGCTCGCGTCGATCTCGTTGTTCTCGGTAGTCGTCGCGATCTTTCTCGGCTCTTCGCTCCTCTACAAAGAGATCGAGCGGAAGACCCTATACGTGATTCTTCCCAAGCCAATTGCACGCTTCGAGTTCTTGCTCGGCAAATACTTCGGCATCGTCGCAACCTGTGCCGTGTTCATCGCGATCATGGGTGCCCTCCAGCTGCTCGTGACCGCCATTCAGGCACAGGCTTCGACTACGCTCGTGATCGCCGTTCCGGTCGCTCTGCTGGTCAGTCTCGGCTTTGCCTTTTTGGTCGCCAAGGACCGAACGCTGATCGTGCCCATTTGGTCTCTGGTTGCGCTCGGCGCATCGGCTTGGATTTGCTCGACAGTCGATGTCGAGCTCTTTCAGCTGCTCGCTTCCCTACTGCTGAGCCTAGGGGAGGTGCTCATTCTCACGGCCGTGGCGCTGTTGTTCTCGTCTTTTTCGACTCCCTTTCTCACCGGTGCCTTCACGTTCGGGGTTTGGCTGGTTGGCCGGGCGGCACACGACATGGTGGCGATGGAGACTCGCGTGCTCAGCCCTGCGATGAAGTCCCTGCTCCGTTGGCTGGCCGAGTTCCTACCCAACTTCAATCTTTTTGTCCCGGGTCGAAATACGCTGGTGACCACGACCTCCGCATTTGGGGAGCCCCTGACCTATCTTGCAACATCGATGGGCTACGCGATCCTTTACGCCGGAGCCACGCTCGTCATCGCGGCACTGATTTTCCGACGCCGAGACTTCTTGTGAGCTCCGACTCGACGCGGTCTGGCATCGTGGCGGGGATCGCCATCATCGCCGTGCTCGCGCTGCTCTTCGGACGCGTCGCATCCGAGTCCCGCGACGAGCTCGACGCGGCGAGGGCTTACCGCCAAGACGATCGGTCCGACCGAGCGCTCGAGCACTACCGCCGATCGATTCGGTGGGCCCTGCCTCTGAGCCCCTATCATGCCGAAGCGGTTTCTGAACTGGAGTCGCTTGCCATGGAGCTCGAAGTCGAAGGAGACACCGAGCTTGCTCTCTTGGCCTGGCGGTCGCTCTCGGGCGGGCTTGCAGCTACTCGAACGTTCTATTCGGGCTCCCAGCCAGCCCGCGAGAGGGCGAACGACCAGATTGCGCGTCTCCTTGCCATGGATCGGAGCGCGGCCGTCGACGCTCGTCTGAGCGCCGAGCAGTTGGCCGCCGACCATCGCCGCCTTCTCAGCGATCAATTATCTCCCGATCCGTTCTGGGGGCTCGCGCTCTTGTCGGGAATGGCCGTCTGGGTCGGGGCGTTGGTCCTCTTGGCGCGGAGCGGTTTCGACTCGACCGGACGCTTTCACTGGGCGACCGCGCGGGGCCCGGTTTGGGGCGCCCTGCTGGGCTTCGTTTCATTTGCTCTAGGATTGCTCTTCGCCTGAAGTTGCCCGATCTCGGGCCACGCGGTAACAGAGGCGTCGTGGATAGCATCCGAATCGTTGGGGGAAACAGGCTCGTCGGCTCGGTGCCAATCAGTGGTGCGAAGAACGCTGCGCTGCCAATCATGACGGCGGCCCTCTTGGCAGACGGCGAGCACGTGTTTCGCAACGTCCCCAATCTGCGGGACGTCCACACGATGACGCGGCTTCTACAGCGGCTCGGCGCGCAGGCGGACTATGCGGACGGCCAGGTACACGTCAGCCTGACGGGCGCGATCGAGCCTACGGCCCCGTACGACCTCGTGAAGCAGATGCGCGCTTCGGTTCTGGTACTTGGTCCACTCGTTGCGCGCTGCGGACGCGCAGTGGTCTCCATGCCGGGCGGATGCGCCATTGGGGCGCGTCCCATCGACCAGCATCTCAAGGGGCTCTCTGCGATGGGCGCAGCGGTCGAGTTGCACCATGGCTACGTCGAAGTGACCGTCCCCGGCGGTCGACTGAAGGGATCCGACATCAGCCTGGACTTTCCGACGCACACCGGAACCGAGAACCTCATGTGTGCGGCGGTCTTGGCCAAGGGGCGCACCACGCTCACGAACTGTGCCCGCGAGCCAGAGGTCGAAGAGCTGGCCCGTGTCTTGAACAAAATGGGCGGGCGCATCGAAGGCGCTGGAACGTCTGTGATCGCGATCGAGGGCGTTGAATCACTTCATCCGATCGATCACGCCATCATTCCCGATCGCATCGAAGCCGGGACCTTCATGGTTGCCGCTGCGGCCACCGACGGCGACCTGCTTCTGCGCGGGGTGGGCTTCGAGCCCCTCGAAGCGGTGATCGCAAAGCTTCGAGAAGCCGGTGCAGCTGTCGAGCGCGAAGGCGATGGGATCCGCGTCGTCGGTTCGCGCCCGATCCGGCCGACCGACGTGATCACGCAGCCGCACCCTGGTTTCCCGACCGACATGCAAGCGCAGTTGATGATGTTGATGTGCCTCGCGAAAGGCACGAGCCGAATCACCGAGACCGTATTCGAGAATCGTTTCATGCACGTCTCGGAGCTCAACCGTATGGGGGCCAAGATTCAAGTCAACGGCCGAACCGCGACCGTGCAAGGTGTGGACAAGCTCGAGGGTGCAGAGGTGATGGCCACCGACCTTCGCGCAAGCGCTTCGCTGGTCGTGGCAGGGCTGGTGGCCGAGGGCACCACCTACGTCCGGCGGGTCTATCACCTCGATCGGGGCTATGAGCACATC
>CAMYMX010000319.1 GCA_947259605.1 uncultured Polyangiaceae bacterium
GTGTTCACGGATCGGCCCGTGCGAACCTCTTCGTGAATCGCCTCCGACTCGGTCTTTCGTGCCCACGTCGCCAGCTTGGCTTTGACTCCGGTAGCCCCGGACAGCTTGGCCTCGAGCGCTGCCTGGAACTTCTCCCAGACGCGCGGGACGGCGGCGAAATTGGTCGGGTGCACCTCGGCGAGATAGTCCTTCACCTGATTGAGCTCTGGGCAAAAGTAGACCTGCCCGCCGGTGGCCATCTGAAAGAAGTTCGTGAGCAGCTGCTCTGCAACGTGACACAGAGGCAGATAGCTGACGGAGCGGAATGAGTCCGGGTGGTCGAAGATTGGGATGTGCTTCAAGAGGCTGTCGCTCATGGCGACGATGTTGCCCTGAGAGAGCATCACACCCTTGGCCACGCCAGTGGTGCCCGAGGTGTAGATCAGCAGGCAGACGTCTTTCTCGTCGGTCGCGTCGATGCGCGCGTCGAGCTCGGCGTCGTCCTGCTCGCGTCCGAGCGCTCTGAGCGCGTCCAGGGTCATCGCCTCTTCGTCGAGGCCGTCGATCATCGACACCACGTTTGTCAGCGTCCGGCCCCGCGCCTCGGCGCCTTGACGCCAGCGGTCGAGCAAGAGCTTGCTGTCGGCGATGGCGATCGATGCCTCGGAGTTCTCGATGATGTGCCCGACCTGCTCGAGGGTATTGGTTGGGTAGCTCGGGGCCGGGATGCCTCCGGCCAGCGTGATGCCGAACTGACAGATGACCCACTCGGGCCGGTTCGCGCCCACGATGGCGACGCACTGTTCCGCTTGGTGCCCCAGTGCGATCAGACCCTTTGCGACCTCTCGCGAGGCCGTCCAGTACTCGCCCCAAGTATACGATTTCCAGGCGCCGCTGCTGTCCTTCCCGTGGATGGCCGGCTCGTTGGCCCGCTCCGTGCCCCAGCGCTTGAACTGCTCAGTCAATGTCTTTGGAGTGCTCATGGTCGTCCCGTGTGGTCTAGAACGTGTAATGGATCTTTGCTGAACAGGTGCACGATAACGGGGACGCCACGGCTCGGCTAGTGCAAAGGCGCGAGGCGAGCGGGGAGGAGGTTGAATAAGATCCGACCGAGGTTGAACAGAAAGCGTGAACGTCACCGCACCTGATGTCCGAGTTGACCGATAAGGGCGGCCCTCGATTCGGGTAGGCTGCTTCCAAAGAAAAAGCCCGGCCGAAGCCGGGCTCGTTGGCGTCCCCAATGATGCCGAGTTGGAACCAAGTAGCGGGGTTCCTCACGGATTGGCAGGGGCTTCGCAGGTTGGCTGCCTAGGGCGGCGTGCTTGGCAACCGTCGTTTCCGTAGCCTGCAGGAGCTAAGCCCGACGACGACCACGGCATACGTGACCACAAAGCACCACTCGGCGGGACCGCTGTGCCCGACCGCCTCGATTCCAGTTGTCCGTTCGAGCAACGCCCAAAATGGAAAAGCTAAAAACGTCGCAAGGGCGGCGATTGGCACGGAAATGAGTAGTACGGCGAGCGCCAGTAGAGCTGCGCGAAGGCCATGTGGTGGTGTCTGCTCGGGACTCGTCACGAAGAAAGCCCTTTGCTCATAATGACTCGACGCGGTCCGGCAGCGGTGGCTCACGCTCGACGACACGCACCACGAGCTCAAGCATCTCTTGCCGGTCTTTAGTGGTCGGAGCGACGGGACGGGTATCGGGCGTGACTTCTGGGAAGAGATGGCGCCCACAGAGACGAATGTTCGTGCCGACTCTCTTAGCCCATCGGGATGACGCTAAACGCCGAATTGCGCGGTACTAGCTGGTTATGTCGCCTGGCGCGCGAACCTGAAAGGGCGTTTATGTGGGCTATGCTCAAAAGCAGTCCCGGATCCTGGTGCGTCGGCTGGGGCACGCTCAGACGATAGCGCACCAAGACGGACGCTCACGCCGACGCATTGCGGAAAAGCTCCCCGAGCTCGATCGGCCGGTACGGACCCATGGGCGTGATGCCCAGCTCCGCGCGCGCATCTTCGAGCGGCATACGAAGTAAGCGATTCCAGTCGTCGAACGCCGCCAAGAACTTCGCACCTCGGCCGCGTCGATAGCCCTCGAGCGCAACGCGCAGGCCGTCTAAACGGCCCGTCGTCAATCCGCTCAACGTGTTCAAGAGGACCAGCATGGCCCAGCCCTTATTGCCCGTCTGTGCAAAGGTGAAGGCCAGCACCCCGGCCTCGCCCGCGACGTCGACCCCGTAGCCCGTGAGCGTGTGGTACAGGTCATGCGCCTCTCGCACCCGGTCGCGAACATAGGCGTGGTCCGGACTGAACTCGTAGCCTTCGTAGGCGATGTCGGTTAGACGACTCAACTCGCGTGGATGAATCCCGCGCGCGTCGAGCTCCCGAATGTACTCCCGGCCAAGCGTCCCGTCGGGTAGGGCGCGCAGCGCGTCGTAGTCGGTGAAAAGAGCAGGGTACCCGATGCGGTTCCGCACCAAATGGGCCCCGGCATCGGTTCGCATGAGGCGCCGATAGGTCGGTTTCTCGTCGTGCCCCCCAATCGAGAAGAACACCTTGGCCCCGAGCACCACGTCATCGGGAGCCTCACGAACGGCGCGAAACAAAGAAGGCCAGCTACTCGGAGCCAGTCGAAACCCCCACGTGTCTTTGTCACGTGTCGACACCCCGCGAGGATAGCGAGGGAGGCAGGGGACGTCTACGCGGGAGCCGCCGTCTCTGGTTCCACCATGCCAACGAGGCGCCGAAGGCCTTTGCTGAGGTCAGGGCTCGCGGTGCACGGTCTCGTACGAGAAGGCGGGCACACAGACCGCCACGTACTCGGCGCCGCCTCTTAGCCTGTCGGGATGACGGTGAGCGCCGAATTTCGCGGTACTAGCTGGTTATGTCGCCTGGAGCGCGAACCGGAGAGGGCGTTTATGTGGGCTATGCTCTATGCCGCAAACGCTGCGCGCTTTGGTCCCGAGCCGTGAGAACCTGAATGCTTTCGCGACACCTTCTCGGCGGCCGTGGCGCAACCTTTGCGTGCGCGAATCAAGTAAAGAATTACGTATATACAGGTGTGCGCAAGTGCGTGACCTTCAGCGATCCGGAAGCAGGGCGACAAGCACGCCGCCTCGTTCCGTTTTAGAAACTGGACGCCCATCAGGAAATGGGAATTTGCGTCCGGATTCCAAGGAGGCACGTCATGAGAAAATGTATATCAGCAAGCTCCGCGCTCCTCGCGGCCGCAATGATGGTCACGCTGTCGTTCGGGTGCGGAGAAGGCATCGAGGGCGAGACGGGTAGTCAGTCAGCAGCGCAGAGGCAGACCACCGATGGTACCTGCAACTCGACCGTGGCCAGGAACCTGGGGACCGCGCAACAATGCTTTCGCTCTGGATGCGAACCCGAAAGTACGGAGTGCGGAGTGGTGTTGGGTGTCTTGGGCGAGTTGCTTAGTGACCCGTATTGCGGTCCCGCCATATTGGGTGACGAGCTCAATGGTTTTCCATCAGGAAACCCCGTTGACACGAGCGAGGGGGAGTTGAAGCACATGGGGGTAGTGATCTGCAGTGCCATCAGCGACTGCGGCGGTTGCGTGTTCTTGCCGGAAGGGTTCTGCCCAGGAATTTGCTGAACGGTACAACCTATCACCAACGAGAGACCCTGCTTCGGCGGGGTTTTTCTTTGCCCGAACGGCGGCCTTGAGATCACTCTGCGGGTCGCCGTTTCGTTTGTGCGACGTGGACGCCTTTGAGGTGCAGCCGCAGGCGTTAGCCCTTGCCGCCGGTCACCTCTGCGCAGAGCTCGCGGGATTCGGACACCCCGTCGTTGTGCAATGCGCACCGTTTGCGTTGCGCAGCTGAGCTCACGCTCTTCTAGCCTGTCGGGATGACGGTGAGCGCCGAATTTCGTGGTACTAGCTGGTTATGTCGCGTGGGGCGTGAACTGGGAAGGGCCTTTGAAGTTACTATGCTCGCCTTCGACAAGCGTTTCATTAAGAATAGCGTATCTGAAAACCCGAACTTGAAATTGAACGGAGAGTGAAATGGGGAACAGCAGACGCATTTTGCAGGGCATCCTGGCGAGCGCGGTACTTTTCTGGGGATGTAGGAGCGCTCAAACACCCGAGCCGCAGCAGCAGAACAGCGAATCAGAAGGGGCAGAAACAGCTCCGAGCCCTCAAACCGTAGCGGTGACTGCGCCAACCCTTGCGGCTAGGCAGCTCGAAAACGGGGTGTTCAGCTTTGAGATTGACGGGACGAGAATCTACCAAATCACCGACGCAGAGATGAACTACGAATCACGGTATCTGTTTTCGGATGTTCCAGAAGAGGTCATGAAACAGCACAACGTGCCGAGCGATCAAGTCTTGCTCACCTGGACCCACCCTCTCATCAAAGTTGGCGGCAAGAATGTCATGCTCGGCGTTGGAGGCGGGTGCGGTGGTGAAGGTGTACGAGGAGTCATGAGTGAAGCCGACCACTCGACGACGAGAGTGGATCTACTCCAAGACAATCTCAAAGCGATTGGACTCACTGCCGACGATATTGACGCCATTGTCGTGACCCACGCCCATACTGACCACATCAATGGTCTGCTCAATGAGAACGAAGAAGTGCTCTTTCCAAATGCAACAATCTATATCTCGAAAGTGGAGTGGGATTTCTGGAATGACCTCGACCCGGAAACCATTGAAGATCCACTGAGGCGAAAAACCATCACCGGCCTCAAAGAAGGGGCACTGCGCCACTTCGCCAAGATTGAGAGCCAGGTGGTTTACATCGACGAGGGAGATCGCCAGGAACTCTTCCCTGGGGTGTTTACCGAGCCAGCGTACGGCCATACGGCGGGACAAATTATGGTTTCTGTCGGTTCGGGAGCACAGAAGATGTACTACTTCTCAGACGTGTTCTTGCACCCGGTTTTCGTTTCAATTCCTGACATCTCCCAGGGCTTCGATGCTGATCCAGAGCGGAATAACGCTCTTAAGCGCCCCTTCCT
>CAMYMX010000320.1 GCA_947259605.1 uncultured Polyangiaceae bacterium
AGTACGTCGCCGAGTGGGCGGCAGATGGCGTCACGAGCATCGTCGAAGACTACGTTTACTTGCTGGACGTCAAAAGCGACAACGATCACTTGCGGGCCGAGAACGATCGGTTGCAGCGTGAAATGCGGGTGCTCCGGTCCGACGTGCAGCGAGTTAGAGAGCTGGAGTCGCTGTTGGGTTTGCGGGAACGCATGGCGACCGAGACGATGACAGCCCGCGTGATCGCCAAAGACATCTCACCTTCGTTTCGGGTCGTTAGGCTCGCAAAGCCGTGTTGATGTCGTGGTCGGTGAGAGCCGCACCCGTGGCCGAATCGAAGGGCTCGGCGAGCGCGGCCGCTATCGTTGTCGTATCCAATTCGACCGCATGGACGACCGCGTAGCGGTTGGGGATGAAGTCTTCACCTCTGGCCTCGGGAAGAAGTTCCCCGCATCGATTCTAATCGGAACGATCAGCCAGGTCGGCGGCCAGGAGCTCGGGCTGCAACAGGAAGGCGAAGTGACTCCCGCCGTGGATTTCACGAGGCTCGACGAGGTGTTGATCCTCACGTCCGGGCCCAAGGACCCAGGCGCCCTCTAGGGTGGCGAGCATGGAGGGCGCACGAGCAAGCATCGTCATCGTGTTGGTCGCGTTTGCGATCCTCCTGCTCCAGTCCGTCTTTTCGAGGCTGCTCGCCCCTCATCCCTTCTCGCCCTATTTCGGCCTTCCCTTCGTCTTCGCTCTGGCAACCGCGCCGGGCATCCGCTTGCTTCGCGGCGCCATGACGGCATTTGCCATCGGCTACCTCTACGACCTCTTCACCGGGAACCCGCTTGGGCTGCACACCTTTGTGTTCGTCTTTGGCTATTTCACCGCCTGGCTGCTCGGGTACCTTCTTTCTTTTCGCGGCATCGTCTTCGAGATGGTGCTCACCTTCATGCTGACGGTACTCCTCGGAGGCTTGCTCGAGCTGATTCGGGGATTTGCCCCCGGAGGCATTGCTCGAAGTGGCGGGACCTTGACCCTTGCCCTCTTTGCCTCCGCGCTCGCCACGGCGCTGCTCGCACCGATTCTCTTTGCCTTGGTTCGCTGGGTCGATCCCGAATCCGAGCGGGCACCGACATGATCACACTCTCTCAGAGAAGAGAAGTCGGCGAGTTTCGAAAGCGGTATCGCTGGATGGCGCTCTTCGTCGTCCTGGTGTTTGGCGGCATCATCGTTCGCGTCGCGCAGGTGCAGCTCTTCGAGCGCGATCGTTGGTCGGGCATTGCACAGCAGAACATCACCAAGACCTTGGAGCTCCCTGCCACCCGTGGCGTCGTTCGGGACCTCGCCGGCCGTGTCGTGGCTTCGAACCGGCCGTCCTACGACGTCTACACGACCCCGCGATTGCTCCAGCCCGACGACCTGGATCGAATCGCGTCGCTGATGGACTTGAGCAAGGAAGACCGAACCGCGCTCCAAACGCGCCTGGACCAGATCCCGCTCAGCCGGCGCAGCCAGCAGCTCGAGCTGTTCCGCGATATCGATCGCGAGCAGCTCGCAGCCCTAGAAACCCACCTGGCGGAGCTTCCAGCGCTCGACATCGTGACCGTTCCTCTTCGCGATTACCCATACGCGACGCTTGGCGCGCATCTGATCGGCTACCTGAACGAGGTCAATGCGGAGGACATGAAGCGTGCAGCGGACCCGAGCACGTATCACCCCGGCGATCGAATCGGCCGCAGCGGGCTCGAGAAGCGCTACGAGGCCCTGCTCAAGGGGTCGCGCGGCTTTCGAAGGCTGGTGGTCGACGCCCGAGGCAAGTCCCTCGAAGGAGCACGACCCGACTCGCTCGAGGTCGAGATGCTCAAGCAGCCCGTCCCCGGCCATGACATCCAGCTGACGCTCGACATGCAGCTGATGGAGGCCTTTGACCGCGCGTTTCGGCCTTATCCTTCGGGGGCAGCGGTCGTCATCGACATTCATACCGGCGCCGTCCGCGCGCTCTACTCGAAGCCCGTGTACGACCCGAACGAGATGAGCAGCGGCCTCAGCACGAAGCGCTACGCGGAGCTCACCGGCGACCCGTTTCGGCCCTTGATCGACAAGACCATGTACGAGACCTACTTCCCTGGCTCGACCTTCAAAGCGTTCACGGCACTGGCCGCGCTCGAGGACGCAGTCGTCGACCCGATGCAACGGGTTGAATGCCTTGGATCGCTCAAGATCGGTAGGCAGAAATTTCGATGCAACAAGCGTCACGAATGGGTAGACCTATACGAGTCCGTCGTCCAATCCTGCAACGTGTACTTCTGGGTTCTCGCCGAGGAGGTCGGTATCGAGCGAATCAATCGCTACGCGAAGGCGTTCGGATTTTCGGAGCGGACCGGCATCGGCGTCAATAGCGAGGCCAAAGGCTTCTTGGCGACGCGCGAATGGTATGAAGAGCACTACGGGAAGTTTCGCATCGGCTACACGCTCAACACCGCGATCGGGCAGGGCAACACGCGTGTGACCGTTCTTCAGCTCGCACTTGCGTATGGGGCCATCGCCAACGGAGGCAACTTGTACGTGCCGCAGGTCGTCAAAAACGTGAGGTCGCCCGACGGCTCTCTCTCCGAAACCTTCCAGCCGCGAATGAAACGGGACGTCGGCGTCGCGCCGGAGCATCTCGACCTGATGCGCCGCGCACTCATCGACGTGGTCGAGGATGAATCCGGCACGGCATATCGGGCGCGTAACAAAGACGGGGTGCGCATCGCTGGCAAGACCGGGACCGCGCAGGTCGTGAGTCGCAAGGGGCGTTCCGAGGAATCGTCGAGTGCCTGGTACCTCGACCGTTCGCACGGTTGGTTTGCCGGTTTTGCCCCCGCGGATGATCCTCAGGTGGCTTTTGCAGTGCTCGTCGAGCACGGTGGATCGGGCGGCGCAAGCGCAGCGCCGATTGCCACGTCGGTCATGCAGCAGTACCTGGGTGAGACGGAGCCCAAGGAGGCCAAGTAAGCAATGGCGATCGGCAGAACCATCCGCGATGACTTCGATTGGCCGCTTTTCATCGCGGTGTCCACCATCGCCTTGTTTGGGGTGCTCAACCTCTACAGCGCGACTGACGGCGGCACGACCTCGGATGCGTACGTGCAGCAGCTCTATTGGCTGATCCTTGGTTTCGGTGTGGCGACGCTGACCGTGGCCATCGATTACCGTCATTTCGAGCGCTATGGCTGGGTGATCTACGGCGGCTGCATCCTCGCGCTGGTGCTGGTGTTCGTCCTCGGCCGGAGCGTCCGCGGCTCCACGCGGTGGATTGCGCTTGGCGGGTTCTCGTTACAGCCAAGCGAGCTGATGAAGATCGGCCTCATCATCGCGCTTGCGAAGTACCTGCACCACGACACGAAGACCGGCGGCCGAACGCTCGTGGACCTGATCATCCCCGGGCTCATCCTTGCGCTGCCCATGGCGCTGGTGCTTCTTCAGCCCGACCTTGGCACCGCCATGGTCCTCGCGTTCATCTTCGCGAGCCTCATGATGCTGACCCAGCTCAAGATGCGCTCGGTGATCACGCTTCTTGCTACCTTCGTGGTCGCAGCGCCGGTGACGTGGTTCTATCTCTTGAAGGACTACCAGAAGGAGCGCATCACGGCCTTTTGGGAGCGATTGGGAGGGGCACCGACCGATCTCCTGGACTCGGGCTGGCACACCCAGCAGTCGCTGGTAGCCATCGGGAGCGGCGGGCTCACGGGCAAAGGCTTCACCCAGGGTACCCAGACCCGATTTCGCTTTCTCCCGGACCAGCACACCGATTTCCCCTTTCCCGTCTGGGCCGAAGAGCATGGTTTTCTCGGTGCGGTGCTTCTGATCAGCCTCTACGTGTTCGTGGTGCTCTGGTCGCTGCGCATCGCATCCCAAGCCAAGGACCGCTTCGGGGCCGTGGTCGCCGTCGGCGTTGGCGCCATGATCTTCTGGCAAACGGTGGTCAATCTTGGGATGGTGTCGGGGCTGCTGCCCGTCGTCGGGATGACCTTACCTCTGTTCTCGTACGGCGGCTCGAGCTTGCTCTCGACCATGCTGGGCCTGGGGTTGTTGATGAACGTGTCGATGAGGAGGTTTTCACATTGAGCGAGTCAAAGCGAGTGATGGCGGGCGTTGTGCAGATGACTTCTACCGCAGACGTCGACGCCAACATGGAAACCGTCCATCGGCTCGTTCGTGAAGCCGCCCATCGAGGTGCCGAGCTGGTGCTCGTCCCCGAGTGCTTTTCGTACTTGGGTCCCGAGAAGGGGAAGGTCGGCATCGCCGAATCGCTCGACGACGGCGGACCGATTCTCGACCGCTGCAGGGACGCGGCGGCCGATGCGGGAGTCGATGTCGTCTACGGTGGGTTCTGGGAAAGGAGCCAAGCGCCGGGGAAGGTTCGCAACAGCTGCATCTACATGCGTGCCGACGGCTCGATCACTGCGGTCTACCGAAAGATCCATCTCTTCGACGTGGACCTGCCGGACGGCACCAAGCTGCTCGAGTCGCAAACCGTGGAGCCTGGCTCCGACGCCGTCGTCGCGGATGCGCCGTTTGGGACGCTCGGGCTGAGTGTCTGCTACGACCTGCGCTTTCCCGAGCTCTATCGCCGCCTCGTCGATCGAGGCGCCATTGCGCTGGCCATTCCGGCGGCGTTCACCCTCACCACCGGGAAGGACCACTGGCACGTACTGCTTCGCGCCCGGGCGATCGAGCAGCAGTGTTACGTGCTAGCGGCCGCGCAGACCGGGCACCATTACGGCCAGCGGCGCTCCTACGGCCACGCGCTCATCGCCGACCCCTGGGGCACCGTCCTCGCCGAATGTGGCGAGGGTGAGGGCGTGGCAGTCGCTGCGATCGAGCCCGCCTACGTGGAGCAGGTCCGCATGGCCGTGCCAAGCCTCGAGCACCGGCGCATCCGCTAGGCCCTCAAACGCGACGAGCCTAGCCCCGCCTCGGGAACCAGGGCATCA
>CAMYMX010000321.1 GCA_947259605.1 uncultured Polyangiaceae bacterium
CCCGGCAACGCGCGCTTGGGGATTGCCTACGTGGGCGCTTGGGGCTGGATCGAAGGGGACCTCGTAGCCCAGTGGCGGCTCCGGACGCCCGAGCTCGGTATCGATCTGAAGACTATCGTCAATGGTCGTGTGGGTAGCGCCTTTCGTTTAACGCGGTTCATGAAGCTTGGCGTTGGCGTCTTCACCGATCGAAGCCCAATCGACCGGATTCGGGTCACTCGGGTGGCTACCACCGACATCGATTTCTACGGCGTGCATCTGGGCTTTCTCTTTTCAAACCGCGAGGTTCATCCTGACCGGCCGGACGTCGAGCGAAAGCAGAAAAGAGAGAAGGTCGGTCTCACGATCGCGATCGGGCTCCGTTATGCGTTCGGGCGCGGTGACGTCTTGGGTCGTTTCGTACCGCCTCAATACGATCCATCCGAGGCCGGGACTTTCCCCACCAGCGGCAAGATCCACGAGCTCTCGCTCAACCTGGGAGCGAAGGTATTGTTCTAACGAGGCTTCCTGGGGTGAAATTCTATGGATTGGCGAGCCTATACCGACGGTTGGGTACCTGTCGTTCCTGAAAACGTTGTCCTTCCCGAGAGCGTTCGCTCCAGCCATGGGCGGCCCTGCGTCGTGTGTCGGCGCGTGTGCACCGTTAGCTAGCGGGCACCGCGAAGACCGTAATGAACGCCAGCTGCAACGAAAGCGCGAGGAGGCCAAGCTTCTGCACAGAGGACTTGCTGACGGTGGACGCGACGAAGCACTGGAGCAAGTAGTAGAACGCAAACGCCGGGAAGCGAGGGCGACGATCTCGAGCGTGCTGGCCGACCAGGTCAGCGCAATCGCACCGCCGCCTATCAAGAGGTATCCGAACTTCTCTTTGAGGTTGTGATTGGTGACCTCCTCCATGTTGCCCGTGGCCGCCATCGTGTCCGCGACCGCCGCCGAGAACTGGCTCAGCGCAGCCGCGATGATCAGAGGCGTGACGAGTAGAGGGGACGCGAAGTTGGCGAGCTCGATGAGGCTGTTGTCGTCGTACTTGCCGCGGAGAAGATGCGTGAGGGGAAGGGGCGAGGGACGGCGACATTATCTGGCAAGGTGCGTTGACGCTCAATTGGAACGTCCTCGACGGCGGCGCCTTCATCGGGAAGATAAATCAGGGCAAGGCGGAGTTCTGGAGCTTGAGCTGGCAACGGAACAACTTGGCGACGGCTCTCGAGGAGAACATCCGTGGGACCGCCGCGATGGCCATTGCCGCACTCGAACGGATTGGGCTCGCGGTCTTGCAGGCCGAGACCGCGGAAGAGAACTTCGGCTTGGTCAGAGAGGCGTATCTCGACGGAGAGTCGACGCTGCTCGACCTGATTGACGCAGAGGATCAGCTCATCAGCGCCAACACCTCCGAGCGCCAGGCGCTCTACCAGTTCCTCTCCGATCTGCTCACCCCCGAGCAGTCGATTGCGTGCTTTCCATTCCTCGAGGGCGACGCCGGCACGCACGTGAAAGAGTTGGAAGCCGAGCTACAAGGCAACTGAATCGAATCATGTCCATTCGGGTCGCGCGTGAAACAGAAGCAATTCGAACAGCACCCAGGGCGAATGCAGGTGCAGTGCTTCGATTCACGTGGTTTGCCAGGCGCGCGCGGTGTAACCTCTCTTTGTGCCGGCGGATTCCAGCGAAATTCACGAGATTGATCGGCTCGTTCGACAGGCCGCGCGCGAAGTCGACCGCACTCTCATTCGTTGGGCGCTTTCGCTCTCGCCTTTGGATCGGCTTCGCGCTGCCGTACGCTCCGCTGCTTCACTTCAGGCCTTGAGAGATGCCAAGTCCAAGGGAAGCTGACGTCGGAGAGCTTCTTCGGCGACTGTCTGACGCAGGAGTCGAGTTTGTCGTCGTGGGCGGCGCCGCCGCGGTGCTGCACGGTGCGCCCATCACGACTGAAGACCTCGACATCGTGCATCGGCGAACATCCGAAAACGTCTCCCGACTCAAGAACCTGCTAGACGAGCTCGACGCTCACGTGCGCGAGCTTGCTAATCGACGACTGCCACCTCACGAATCAGCTCTCCTTGGAGAGGGTCACGTGCTCCTCTCGACGAGCCTCGGGCCACTCGATTGTCTCGGTACGTTGGCCGATGGCCTCGGCTTCGAAGAGTTGGTGTCGCACAGCGAATCGTTCACGGACGAGGGCGCCGAGTTCCGGGTGGTCGACCTATCGACACTGATTGACATCAAGACGAAAACAGGACGGGCCAAGGACCGCCTCATGCTGCCCGTCCTAGTCGCTCTTGCGGAGGAGCTCGAGGGCCCCAAATCATAGAAGCTCAACGATGCCGACATCCGACCAGCACCGTTTCGACCACCTCGTCGTCCTCATGTTAGAGAACCGCTCGTTCGACAATCTTTGCGGGTATCTGTACGAGGACGAACAGCCAAAGCACTTCATCCCCGACCGGGACCGCGTGTTTCGGGGCGTGGCAGGGCGTGATGACTTGGTGAACGACGACGGCGGCGATCCGCCGACGGAGTACCGCGTCCAGAAGGCGCCGTGGGAAAAGACGTCGGATATGTTCGCGCCTTATCCGAACTCCGGCGAGTTCTACGAGCCCAACATCAACCGTCAGGTGTACGGAACGGACAGCGTGCCTGCGGGTCCGGCGGCGGCGCTGCCGAGCGAGAATCTCATGCGCGGCTTCGTGCAGGACTACGTCCGCGTCGCCGAGGAATCGAAGAAATGGGATGGCGATATCGAGGTCGCACCCGAGCTAGTCCAGCAGATCATGAACTGCTTCCCGCCGGAGGCCGTGCCCGGGCTCAGCACGATTGCGAAGTCGTTTGCAATATCGGACGACTGGTTCTCCTCGGTGCCGAGTTCGACCTGGCCGAACCGCTCTTTCGTCCATAGCGGCACCTCGCGGGGCAGGGTGGTCAACAAGCCCACCACCGAGTGGGCGCTTCACCACGACCAGCCCACGATATTCGAGCGCCTGTCCGACAAGCTTGGGCGCGATGCCTGGCGCGTGTACGGCGAAGAGTCGCACCTGAGCTCCTTGACCTGGCTCCTTCACCCGCCGCTTCGACAGCACGAGCACCGGCACTGCTTCCAAAGCTTCAAGCACTTCGAGAAGGACTGCGCCAAAGGCACGCTTCCAGCGTATTCGTTCTTGGAGCCGCGCAGCTTCCTCAACCCGAACGACATGCATCCGCCATTCTGGCTGCACCCGAATGTCGCCTCGAGTGTCTTGGCGGGTGCGCAGTTCGTCAAGGAGGTGTACGACGCGGTTCGTCTCGGAAAGCGCTGGGACCGGACGCTACTGGTCATCACCTTCGACGAGCATGGCGGCCTCTACGACCACGTGCCGCCTCCGACCAACGCGATGCCGCCGGACGACCCGCCCGTCGAGGGCGACCACGGATTTCTCTTCGACCGTTTCGGCCTCCGGGTCCCCACGATGTTCGTCTCTCCGTACATTGAAGAGGGCACGGTGATTCGCGCCGAGGGCGATACCCCATTCGACCACACTTCGATCATCAAGACCGTCTGCGAGCGCTGGGACCTCGAGCACCTGACCGAACGTGACCGCGCGGCGCCAAGCTTTGCGCCGGTGTTGACGCGCGCGGCGGATGACCCGCGTTTAGAGACGCCGGAAATCGAGGCGCGACCGTACGAGCGACTCCCTGAGCCCAAGGCGAAACAGGGCCCCATCAGCCACCTCGGCAGTCAAATCATCGAGCTCTCGGCCGCCATTGCAGGTGAAGCGGTTCCCGTTTTGAAAACCGCCGGCGACGCGGTACGCCACCTTTTCGGACACGTCCATCGTCCGGGCAAGTAGCAGTTAGTTGCCCAAGCGAGCGGTCGCTCCGATCCAAAATCCGAAGAACCAGTCCTTGTTGAGCGAAGGCATCGTTTCGCCGGTGGCGGGGTCCGGAACGAACGGGCGCGAGAAATAGATGTCGTTCTCGGCAAACTCGGCGCGCGGCTCGAGGCTGATGATGAGGTATTCCACCGGTGAGTAGCGGACCGTCCCCGTGACGGTGAATTGAGTTCCCGATTCGGATCCGGTGCTGGCGCCGAAGTATTCGCCGCGGCCGCCCACCGACCAATCATCCGAGATCGCATAGCGGCCGCCGAGGCTCACACCCCATTGCCTCGATACGGGGAGGCCGGTGAGCGAGCCCCCCCGCGAGAACTGGTAGTCGCCGTCGACGAACAGCATCCATGCGCCGGGAGCCCACGATGCGATGAAATCGATGATCGCTTGCCAGTTTCGGTTACCGTTGGAGCCGTTTGGACTGGCGACCGCGCCAAGCCGGAGGTCGGTGGTCGTGCTGGGCGTGTAGCGGAGTTGCGCGCCAACGGCCGGAGCCACGACGCGATCGGCCACGTCGGATGGGAACCGGGTGCCGAAGATGCTTCCATTGGCGACGATGATCGTGATGTCCACCTGGTGGTGGGGCTCGATCAAGGCGCGGAAGCCGAGGTGCCGAAACGGTTGTATCCGAAAGTAGATAATCCCGCGCGTGAAGGTCGGGTTCTTCCACTCGTTCTCGTTTTCGATCCCGATGAAGGCATCGAAGTAGCCCAAGTCGAGGGTGAGCTTCTTGCAAGGGATCCAGGTCGCGTAGCCGAGGCTCAGAGGCGCGAACTCCGTGAGCCGGTCGACGCTCTGCCCCCATCGGAGCGCGAGCGTCAGCCCCCACTTATCGGCGCGGTACGCGACATCGCCGCCCGCAAACACGAGCCCAAAGCCCATGGCGTCCGCATAGGGATACCGGAGGTCGTTGTACGGCCCCGCGACGCGATGCGCGTTGAACATGTAGTAGGAGCTCACCAAGAGCTGCCAAGAGAGCCCGTCCAGAAACGGGCTCGACCCAGCCACAGGCTCATCGACTGGGCTTTCAACCGGCTTCTCGCCCGACTGGGGCTCGGCCCGCGCGGTAGATCGCGCGCCCC
>CAMYMX010000322.1 GCA_947259605.1 uncultured Polyangiaceae bacterium
GTAGGCTGATAACCAACCGCGGAAGGAATGCGACCGAGAAGCGCGGAAACCTCGGAGCCCGCCTGGGTGAAGCGGAAGATGTTGTCGACGAAGAGAAGGACGTCCTGGCCCTCGTCATCTCGGAAGTACTCTGCAACCGTCAATGCGCTCAGCGCGACTCGCGCACGCGCGCCGGGCGGCTCGTTCATCTGCCCGTAGATGAGCGCCGTCTTCGAGAGGACCGTCTCGCCCGTCTCGAGCTTCGACTCGCTCATCTCGAGGAGCAGGTCGTTGCCTTCACGGGTGCGCTCTCCGACGCCAGCGAAGCAGGACACGCCTCCGTGCGCCTTCGCGACGTTGTTGATGAGCTCCATGATGAGAACCGTCTTGCCGACGCCCGCGCCGCCGAACAGACCGATCTTACCGCCCTTTCGGTATGGAGCGAGAAGGTCGATGACCTTGATCCCGGTCTCGAAGATCTCGATCTCGGTGCTCTGCTCGACGAACGCCGGAGGGTCTCTGTGGATCGGAGAGAACTTGGTCGCGCCGACCGGCCCCTTTTCATCCACCGGCTCGCCGATGACGTTCAGGATGCGCCCGAGGCACTCCTTGCCCACGGGCATTGCGATCGGTGCGGCAGTGTTCTTGACCGCCATCCCACGGACGAGGCCGTCGGTGGAGTCCATCGCGACTGCGCGGACGGTGTTCTCCCCGAGGTGCTGCGCGACCTCCAGGGTGAGGTTCCAGTCCTTGTTGCTGATCGCAGGGTTGCTCACCTTCAGCGCGGAAAGAATCTCCGGGAGACTCCCACGGGGGAAGGTAACGTCCACGACCGGACCGATAACTTGAGTAACTTGCCCGTTCTGAAGCTCTGCCATGTTCTTTCCGGTTCTGTCGAAAGGGTGTCGGCCAGGCGGTCACGCCGCCAAAAAGCGAGCGCCACCTAGCACGGCCCCTGAGGGCGGTCAAAGCCGCCAGTCTCCACGAGCTAGGGTCACGCGGCACTCCGGCAAGCCCCTCCGAGCTCGCAATTGACCCCCCGATGCCAGCTTTCTACCATCAGACTCGTGATGCAGGACCAGGACGCCGTAATCCACGCTCTTCTCGGTACAGGAACCCGTTACGAGGGGAAGCTCTTTTTCGAAGGGCGAGCCCGTATCGACGGCGAGTTCGACGGAGAGGTGTTCAGCGACGGGCTCCTGGTGGTCGGCGAGGAGGCGTGCATCAAGGGCGCGATTCGAGTTCACACCTTGATCGTTCGCGGCGGCACGATCGAGGGCGACATCCACGCCACCGAGCTGGTCGAGCTGCACGCGCCAGCGCAGGTGCGCGGTGACATTCGGACCCAGGCGCTTTTCATGGACAAAGGCGTTCTGTTCGACGGCGCGTGCGTGATGGGCGAGGTGCTGGAGCTCGTGGATCCTCCGGTTTCGGCGAGGGCCGCAGAGGACACCTCGCCGGATGGCTACAGCGACCAGCCGAACAGAAACTGAATCGTGAGCGCGTGGTCGTTGCCGTCGCCACCGTCACCCATCGCCGGAACGTTCATGTTCGAACCCGAGAAACGAAGCCGGTAGTACTCCCAGACGAAGCGCACCGCGTAGCTGAACCCAACCTTCAACCATCCCTGAAACGTCACCGCCGCGTCCAGACCGATCCCCGAGCTCTCGTTTCCGAACGCGTCCTCGAGCCCACCCAAGTGGAAGGGAAAGCGAAAGCCGAAGTCGACGCGCAAGCGCAGGAAGCGCGGGACGATCCGATACGAAAGCGCCGGGCCGAGGCGGGCGTAGATCATGCGTGATGAAGGCAGAACGGAGTTCAGGTCGATGTCGAAGACATCGCCGCCGACCCCGACCACTCCGCCCAGCTCGAGACGATTCATGGGATAGAGGTATCCGAACTGTCCCAGCATCCGCCAGGTGTTCGTCTGAAGCTCGATCCCGGATATTTCGGCCCTGAGCCCGATGCCTGAGCCACCGTCGACCTGCAGGATGATCGCCTGGACCGAAGGCTTGGACATGCGCCGGCCCATCGGACGGACCAGGAGGTGCCACGCGAAATCGAAGTAGGCGCCGGTTTCGAAGCTCCGGGTATCCGTGCCGCCCGCGCCAAGGTCCAAGTGGACGTTTCTGAATCGTGCACCGGCGCCGATCTGAAGCACCAAGACGGGTAGAAGCGGCGCCTCATCCCGCACGCCTGCAGCGGCGTCCTCATTCGCGAGCGCCTGAACCGGGGCGACGAGGCCTCCGAGGAATGCAGCGAAAACGCAGAGTCTGAGGCTGGTGCTCATTCCCGCTCAAAATACCAAGGCTTGAACGGCAGGCCCGCCTTTCCGCCATTTGGCCCTGAATTTCGGGGCTCGGCACTGGACGGGTGACGTAACGTAACCGCGATCGTGGCGTAGAAGGAATCGAAACGAGAAGCCGTCATGAGAACGACCGTCATTCACGCCGCCCTTGCCCTCTTCGTCGCATCTTCGCCCGGCCTCGCTGCCGCAGGCGAGGTGAATGATGAAAACGCGGGCATTTTTACCGCTCAGCTCCCCGAGGAGGGTTCCAGCATTTCCTGGGGTCAGGCGGTGATCGTCTTGGATCAGCCGATCGAAGAGGTGCTGCCCATCGTTCGGGACTACGCCAACTACGTGGATTTCATGCCCAATTTTACCAAGTCCAGGGTCTTGGCTCAGCGCGGTACCCGCGCGATGGTCTACATGGAGGTGAGCGTCGCGAAGGGCGCGATCACGCTCTATGGGCAGCTCCATCTCGCCGAGCTTCCGGCGCGCGGCGAGGTGCGCGTGGTTGAAGCCCACCTCATGGACGGCAACATCGACGCCTTCAGCGCGAGCTTCACCCTGACTCCCGTGGACGGCGGCGCGCGTACCGAAATCGACTTCAAGATCTTCGTCGATCCCGACATCCCGCTTCCGTCCTTCGTATTCAGCCGAGAGAACGAGCGGGCGGCTGGCAGGACGGTTCGAGCCCTCCGAACGCGGGTCTCCCAGGGCCCGCAACGCTCCAGCTAAACCAGTCGCAAAGCGCGCGTCCGGCCGACCTTGACTGGGTTCGGGCCCATGCTACGAACGCGCGCCGCTAGGGAATTGGCTTGCCGTAGCTGCGATTCGGCCCCAAGCGCCGGTTGGAGAGTTCCTCCAGTCAGGTGGAGTTTCTTTCCTGCCGGATCTCTGGGTCCACGACGGGATCACGCTGCGATGAACGCGCTTTTCACAGCCCTCTTGTCCGAGGGTTCCATCATCGACCTCGACGGCACGATCTGGATTCAGCTCGGCCTGTTTGCGGTTGCGTTTCTTGTATTCCGACCCCTCATTTTCCGGCCCATGGTTGCGCTGTTCGAAGCGCGCGAGAACGCGATCGAAGGCGCCAAGCTCGAGGCACTTCGGCTCCAAGACGAGGCCTCCGCGGAGGGCGAGGAGTTCGAGGTCGAGATGCGTCGCCTTCGACTTCAAGCGGGCGAGGAGCGCGATCGCCTTCGAGCCGAGGGGAAGCGCCTGGAGCGGACGGTGCTCGACCGGGTTCGAGACGAGACCGACCGGCAGCTCGCCGAGGCCGACCAGAAGTTGAGCAGCGAGGCGAAAAGGCTCAGCGCGGACATCGACCGGTCGGTACCGGTGCTGGCAAAGCAAATCGCGTCGAAGATGTTGAACCGGGAGGTCCAATGATGCGCGTATGGAGGCTGACGCTGCTCGCCTTGGTCCTGGCATCGCCCGGCCTGGCCTTGGCCGAAGAGGCGCCGCACGAGGCTTTGGCCCACGAGGTCGCCGAAGAGCAAACCGGTCACGACGGTCACGGCGAGCTCACCTTCATGTCGCTGATGAAGAGCCCGGATTTCCAGGGCACACTCGTCAACTTCGCTGTGCTGGTTCTCCTCATCGGCTGGGTCATCCGCAAGAAGGGCAACCCCGCGCTTGCAGCGCGCCGCGCCGAGGTCGAACAAGAGCTTGCCGAGGCCCAGCGGCTTCGCGCCGAGGCTCAAAAGCGGCACATGGAAACCGCAACCCGTCTCGAGAGGCTCGACCAAGAGATGGTCCAGATTCGTGGCGACATGATTAAGGCCGGAGAGGCGGAGCGCGACCGAATCGTGTCGCAGGCCGAAGAGAAGGCTGCGCGCATGCGCAAAGACACGGCGTTCCTCATCGAGCAGCAGATCAAGCAGCTTCGTAAAGAGCTCACCCAGCAGGCCGCGACCGCCGCGGTGTTCGCTGCACAGGATTTGCTGCAACAACGGACGACTGATTCGGATCAAGACCAACTCGCCGAGGCGTACCTTGCTCGTCTCGATGAGGTCATCGAGGAGCGGCAATCATGAGCGCGCTCGGACGACGTTACGCAAAGGCTCTGTTGGACCTCGCGCGTGAGCAGGGCGAGATGGACACGGTTCTGCGCGACGTCGGATCGCTCTCCGATGCCTGGAAGTCGAGCCAAGAGCTTCGCGACATCGTCCAAAACCCCGTCATTCCTAGGCCCGCGCTCAAGGCGACCGTCGATGCCGTGATGGAGAAGCTCGGCAGCTCCAAGATCGTCCGCAACACGGTGAACCTACTCGCAGACAAGGGCCGCCTCGCACACCTCGACGAGGTTCTCGCGGAGCTCGACGCGCTGGCCGAGGCGGAAACCGGTCGCGTTCGCGTGGAGGTCGTCAGCGCCAAGCCCTTGGCTGACGCCTATTACGCGCGGCTCGTGGAGAAACTCAAGCGAGTGACCGATCGAGAGGTCGTGCTCGTCAAGAAGGAAGATCCTTCGCTGATCGGTGGCGTGATCACACGCATCGGCGACCAATTGTTCGACGGGAGCATCCGCAACCGGCTGAGCGAGCTTAGAGAAACGTTGCTTGCGAACGGCGATACGCCGTAACCGCATCGAATCAGGAGCCTGCCAAATGCAACTTCGCGCTGAAGAGATTTCCAACATCATCAAGCAGCAGATCGCTTCCTACGAGAAG